>NZ_JAAAYH010000059.1:0-31169 GCF_018035285.1 Streptomyces sp. MK37H
GTCCGGCCTGCGTGATCGGTCCGCTCGGCCCGGCTGCCCCGGTCGGTCCGCTCGGCCCGGCTGCCCCGGTCGGCCCGGCTGCCCCGGTCGGTCCGGTCTGGTCGGCTGCCCGGGTCGGTCCGGTCTGGTCGACTGCCCGGGTCTGCCCGGTTGCGCCGCTCGGCCCGGCCTGCCCGGTCGGCCGGATCTCTGCCGTCTGCCCAGCCGACATGGCCTGCCCGATCGGTCCGGTAGCCCCGGTCTGCCCGCCCTGCCCAGCCGATCCAGCCTGCCCGGTCGAACCGGCCTGACCGCTCAGTCCGCTCGGTCCGGTCTGGTCGGCTGCTCCGGTCTGTCCGGTCGAACCAGCCTGCCCGGTCGAACCGGCCTGCCCGCTCGGTCCGCTCGGTCCGCTCGGTCCGGTCTGGTCGGCTGCTCCGGTCTGTCCGGCCGATCCGACCTGCCCGGCTGCTCCGGTCGGTGCGGTTGCGCCGGTCGGCCCGGCAGGCCCGGCCGGTCCAGTCTGCCCGCCCGGTCCAGTTGCCCCGGTCGGCCCCGCCTGTCCGGCCGGTCCGGCCGGTCCGGCCTGCCAGGTTGCCCCGAGCGGTGTGCTCTGCCCTGTCTGCCCAGCCCATGGGGCGGCGTCCGGGGGCGGGTACGCCTCGCCCGGCCCAGTGCCGTCCAGGAGCAGCTCGGGGCCGGCGCCCAGCCCGGCCTCCATGGCGGCGCGCTGGTGAAGCAGTGCGAGTGGCGGGCGTTCGGGGGCGGACCGCAGCAGTCCGGCGAACGCCCGGCTGTAGTCCGGTGTCGCCGTCTGCCGCTTGGGCGGGGCGGGTGCCACCGTGCCGTAGAGGGTCAGTCCGGCCGCGAGGGCGGACGGGTCGGCGGTGCTCAGCGGTGGCCAGGCCGTCTCATCGGCCACCAGGTCGGCGACCACGACGGTGCTGCCCGGCGGCCGTCGGCCGAGTTCGGCGGCCAGCCAGTGCCAGGGCAGCGCCGTGTAGCGGGCGGTCCTCGGGGTCGTACGGGCCAACGCCAGGTGCGGCAGCCGCTGTTTGGCGTCGAGGGTGAGCTGGCCCGCGAGATGGACCAGCACCGGGCCCGGGTGCGCGGCGGCGGTCCGCAGATGCGTCAGTACGGTCTGCGGGTCGACCGGGTCGACGAGTTGGACGACGCTGGCGCCGCCGGGCGTGCCCAGCAGCACCGCCGGTGGCACGGCGGCGAGCTGGGGCAGCGCGGCGGCCGCGTCCATCAGTCGCTGTTTGCCGGCCGGGCCGGCGGCGAGCAACAGGGCGTATCCGGGCCCGCTCACCGTCTCCGCCCCCGTGCCCGACCTGTCGTTCCCCATACCTGCACCGTATCCGCAACCGGCGACGACCGGTGGAGGTGTGACCGGCGCGGCATCCGGATCCGGGGGCCGCCGTCAGCGGCTGAGCCTCCCGTAACGCCGCACCGCGACAGGGAGGAAGACCGCGATCAGCGCCAGCGGCCAGCCGACGGCGAGGAGTTGGGCATGGTCCGCGGCCCAGGAGTCGCCGCCACCCCCGGGGCTGCCGAACAGCTCGCGGATCGCCGTGGCCGTCGCCGACATCGGGTTCCAGACCGCGAGGGCGCCGAGCCAGTCGGGCATGGTCTCGGGCGAGGCGAAGACGTTGGAGAGGAAGCCCACCGGCCAGACCAGGATCTGGACGGCCTGCACCATCTCCGGGCGCCCGGCGGCCATGCCCAGGAAGATGCCGAGCCACAGCATCGCGAAGCGCAGCCACAGCAGCAGCCCGACGGCGAGCAGCGCGTCGCCGGGCCCGCCGTGCCAGCGCCAGCCCATCGCGAGCCCGACCCCGAGGAGGACGAGCAGACCGAGCGCCGACTGGAGCATGTCCAGCACACTGCGCCCGACCAGGACCGCCGAGCGGGCCATCGGCATCGAGCGGAAGCGGTCGATGACGCCCTTGTTGAGGTCCTGGGTGATGGCGAGCATCGTCCCTTCGAGGCCGAACACCATGGTGAGCGCGAACGTGCCCGGCACCAGGTACTCCTTGTAGTCGCCGCCGCCCGGGACGGTCATCCCGCCGCCGAGGAAGTAGGCGAACATCACCAGCATCATCACCGGGAAGACCAGCTGGACGGCCACCTGGACGGGCTGCCGGGCCCAGTGGGCGAGTCCGCGGCGGGTCATGGTCCAGGAGTCGATGAGGGTCGCGGTCGTCATACGGAGATCTCCTCTTCAGCGGCGCCCGCCGTGGCCGGCTCCCCGGTCAGGTGCAGAAAGACCTCGTCGAGCGTGGGGCGGCGCAGCACGATGTCCTCCGCCTCGATCCCGGCCGCCGCCAGCGCCCTTACGGTCTCCGTCAGCGCGGCCACCCGGTCGGTGACCCGCGCGCCGAGCCGCCGCCGGTCGGGGTCGGTCTCGACCTCGGCAGCGCCGGTCGCCGTGGTCACGACCGAGGCGGCGGCGGGCAGTTGACCCGCGTCGCGCAGCACCACCTCGATCCGGTCCCCGCCGAGCCGGGCCTTGAGCTCGTCGGCGGTCCCGTCGGCGATGGCCCGTCCGCCGTCGATCACGCAGACGCGGTCGGCGAGTTGGTCCGCCTCCTCCAGGTACTGCGTGGTGAGCAGCACGGTCGTACCGCCGTCCACCAGCGAGCGGACCGCGTTCCACACCTCCGTACGGCCCCGGGGGTCGAGCCCGGTGGTCGGCTCGTCCAGGAAGAGGATCCGTGGCCGCATGATGAGGCTCGCCGCGAGGTCCAGCCTGCGGCGCATCCCGCCGCTGTACCGGCCGACGGCTTTGGTGCCGGTTCCGGCGAGGCCGAACCGCTCCAGCAGCTCGTCCGCACGGGCGGCCGCCCGGCGGCCGCCCAGGTGGTAGAGGCGGCCGAACATCTCCAGGTTCTGCCGTCCGCTCAGCTCCTCGTCCACCGCGGCGTGCTGGCCGACGAGTCCGATGCGGTAGCGGACCTCGTCGGGGTCGCGCAGCACGTCGTACCCGGCGACCTCGGCCCGGCCGCCGTCGTGCCGCAGCAGGGTGGCCAGGATCCGTACGCAGGTGGTCTTGCCCGCGCCGTTGGGGCCGAGCACGGCGTGCACGGTGCCCTGCGGGACGGTCAGGTCGAGTCCGGCGAGGGCCTGTTTGTCCCGGTAGGTCTTCCGCAGCCCCTCGACGACGATCGCGGGATCGCTGTCGGCCAAGGTCTTCCCCTCTCCCTCACACTCTTCTCCGCGCCACGTAGTCAAGTTTGACTACGCACGCCGGAAGGTACTGCCCGAACCTCAGCTAGTCAAACTTGATTAACGCAAGGGTGGCCGTCAGCCGCCCTCGATCGGCATGGCAGTGCCTCAGCCTCAGTGCCTCAGCCTCAGTGCCTCAGCCTCAGTGCCTCAGTCCGCGCCCGGCGCGGCGTACGGGTTGGTGACGCCGTCCGGCAGCACCTCCACCGAGCGCTCCCCCTCGCCCGCCATCACATACGCCCCGCCCTCGAGCCGCTCGATCAGTCCACGTGTCCACTCCGCCCCGCTGTCCGCGGAGTGCACCCAGAACTTCATGATCTCGCCGATATGGCCCCATTCCTTGAGGGTGCCGTCCGGTGGCGTCCAGTGCCGGGTCACCTCGGCCCGCCACTCCTCCAGCGCCGCCACCCGCCGCTTGAGCAGGGCGATCGCCTCGTCCCGGGGCAGGTCCACGATGAAACCCACCCCGGCCGTCAGCTCGTCGATCTTCTGGTCATGGCGCAGCAGCGCCTCCCGCAGCAGCCGGAAGTACTCCTCCTCGCCCGCCTCGGTCAGCTCGTACTCGGTCCGCGGCGGCCCGCCGACCGTGCTCGGCGCGACGTCGTGCGCGCGCATCAGCCCCTGCTTCGCCATCTGCTTGAGCGCGTGGTAAATGGACCCGGGTTTGGCGTTGGACCACTCGTGCGCGCCCCAGAACTCCAGGTCGTTACGGACCTGATAGCCGTGCGCCCGCCCGTGCTGGCGCACGGCCCCCAGCACCAGCAGCCGGATCGCTGACATCGCCCGCTCGTCTCCATCCTGGTCCCGACCCCCGCGATGACCAGGCTAGGGGGTCGGCGGACCGGGCGGATCACCGCTCCAGGACCGACCAGTCGGGCTCCGGCATCGCCCCCGTCTCGAAGACGAGGTCGAAGGCGCCCTTGCCGTCGATCGTCTCGCGGATGATGTCGGCGTGACCGGCGTGCCGGGCCACCTCCTCGATCAGGTGGAGGACCGCCCAGCGCCAGGTGCGGGTGCCGCCCTCGTCCCAGGGGAGCCGGAGCGCCTCGAACGTCTCGTCCAGCGACGGCAGGGCCCGTACGGCCTCCTCGGTCTCGCGGGCCACCTCGTCGTACAGGGCGAGCAGCGCCTCCACCGTCTCGTCCTCGGTGGGCTCGAAGGTGTGCTCCCATTGGGCCATCTCGTCCCTGGGGTCCCCCACCTTGCCCTGGAGGACGCGCAGCCAGCCGCGCTCGCCCACGACCACATGCTTGAGCACCCCGGCCAGCGAGAGCACGCTCGCGCTGGGGACGCTGCGGGCCTGCTCCTCGGTCAGGCCGTACACCGAGCGCCGGATGCCGCCGCGCTGTGCGTCCAGGTACGCCAGCAGCGCGCCGCACTCGTCCTGACAGGCCTCGGGGTTCACGATCACGGGCATGGCTGCCGCCTCTCATCTGGAGGGCGCCCGGGTGCGGCGCCCTTCGATGAACCCCACGTTATGGAGGCTTGCGGTCAGCTTCTGTCCGCGAGCCGACCCCGTCTCTCACTGCCTCCAGGACTCCGTCTCTTACTGCCTCAGAACGGGAACTGGCTCCGGCCGTGCTGGATGGAGATCCACTTGGTGGTGGTGAAGTCCTCGATCATCGACTCCCCGTTGAGCCGGCCGAGACCGGAGTGCTTCTCCCCGCCGAACGGCACGATCGGCTCGTCGTGGACCGTGCTGTCGTTCACATGGATCATGCCGGTGTGGATCCGCTGGGCGAACCGCACCCCGCGCTCGATGTCGGCGGTGTGCACGGCCCCGCTGAGCCCGTAGTCGGTGTCATTGGCGATCTGTACGGCCTCGTCGTCGCCGTCGAACGGAATCAGCGTCACCACCGGGCCGAAGATCTCCTGGCCGAGGATCGCCGAGCCCGCCGGGACCCCGCTGAGCACGGTCGGCCCCATCAGGGTGCCCTCGGTGTGCCCGCGCACCAGCGCGGTGGCGCCCTCGGCGATCGTCTGGTCGACGAGCTGGGTGATCGCCTCGGCCTGGCCCTCGTTGATCAGCGGGCCGATATGGGTCGTGGGGTCGACCGGGTCGCCCACCTTCAGGGTCTCCACCTTGGCCACGAACTTCTCGGTGAACTCCCGCTCGACCGCCCGGTCCACCAGCACCCGGTTGGCCGCCATGCAGACCTGCCCCTGGTGGACGAAGCGGCTGAAGACGGCCGCGTCCACCGCGTAGTCCAGGTCGGCGTCGGCCAGCACGACCAGCGCGCTGTTGCCGCCCAGTTCCAGGACCGTGCGCTTGAAGTGGGAGGCGGCCACGGTGGCGACGTGCCGGCCGACCTTGTCGGAGCCGGTGAAGGAGATCACCTTCGGTATGGGGTGCTCGATCAGGGCGTCGCCGATCTCCGCGATGTCGGTGACCACGACATTGAGCAGCCCGGCGGGCAGCCCCGCCTCCTCGAAGATCTTGGCGACCATACCGCCGCCGCAGACCGGGGTGTTCTGGTGCGGCTTGAGGACGACGGCGTTGCCGAGGGCCAGCGCGGGGGCCACCGACTTCAGCGACAGCAGGAAGGGGAAGTTGAACGGGCTGATGACGCCGACCACGCCCACCGGCAGCCGGTAGAGGCGGTTCTCCTTGCCGTCCACCGGCGACGGCAGGATGCGGCCCTCGGGCCGCAGCGCCAGATGGATCGCCTCGCGCAGGAACTCCTTGGCGAGGTGCAGCTCGAAGCCCGCCTTCACATGGGTGCCGCCGCACTCCGCGATGATCGTCTCGGTGAGCTCCTTCTCCCGGTCCTCGATGATCCGCAGCGCCCGCTCGAACACCGTCCGCCGGGCGTAGGGGTTGGTGGCGCCCCACTCCGGCTGCGCCCGCTCGGCCGCCCGGTAGGCCAGGTCCACCTCCTCGACGGTCGCCACGGTGATGGAGGCCAGCTTCTCCCCGTTGTAGGGGTTGAAGTCGACGATGTCCCAGGAACCGCTTCCGCCGCGCCACTCGCCGTCGATGAACTGAAGGGCCAACTCGGAGAAGTAGGACATGCCATCCCTATCTGCAGGACGCGGTGCCGGTCCCCGACAGCCGCGCACGTGTGGGGGGTATTTCGACAGGACGTCATCCTACTGACGGGTCATGCTTCGCGAAGGAGCCCCCGGAGCAAATCCCGGCTCTCCTCAGGAGAGAGGCTGTCCGCGCTGAGCCGCTCCAACACCCGCTCGTACTGCGAGACTTCATCGCGCTTGTCCAGATAGAGCGCGCTGGTGAGCTGCTCCAGATAGACGATGTCGGGGAGGTCGGACTCCGGGAAGCGCAGCCGGGTGAACGCCCCGCTCTCCCCCGCGTGTCCGCCGAAGGCGAACGGCATCACCTGGAGCGTCACGTTCTGCTGTTCGGAGACCGTGACCAGATGGCGCAGCTGGGCGGACATCACGCCGCGCCCGCCGTACGGACGGTGCAGCGCGGCCTCGTCCAGGACCACATGGAACGCCGGGGCGCGCTCGGAGACCAGCAGCTTCTGCCGCTCCAGCCGCAGCGCCACCCGCCGGTCCACCTCATCTGAGCACGCCTGCGGCTGACCGCGGGTGACCACGGCGTGGGCGTAGCCCTCGGTCTGCAGCAGCCCGTGGATGAACTGGACCTCGTAGCAGGCGATATCGGAGGCGGCGCCCTCCAGGCCGACATAGGTCTGGAACCAGCCGGGGAGCACATCGCCGTAGCTGTGCCACCACCCGGCGACATTGGCCTCGCGGGCGAGCCCGAGCAGTGCCGCGCGCTCCGCGTCGTCGGTGACTCCGTACAGCGTCAGCAGATCCTCGATGTCCCGCGCCTTGAAGCTCACCCGGCCCAACTCCATCCGGCTGATCTTGGACTCGGAAGCCCGGATCGAATAGCCCGCCGCCTCGCGGGTGATGCCGCGCTCCTCGCGCAACCGCCTGAGTTGAGAGCCCAGGAGGATGCGGCGCACCACCGATCCACTCGACTCGCCTGCGGCCATTTCCGCGATCCTCCCTGTACGGAAAGCATCCTTGCGAACGGCGCCCCCGCGGCCCCTGAGGGCGAAGTCTGCCACTGATCGGGCTTCACGCCGTAGGCGCGTCGTTACTCAACCCGATGATGACGCCAGTGTACGGAGTCAGAAATCCCAGCAAAGCCCATCGGATCGGACCAACTGATCCGCGTGCACGTGCATTTGCCCTTGCATCTGACGTGCGCATTCGGAACCATAGGGTGTGCGCACGTGCTAGCTGGTACGAAATCTGGCCAGAGTTCGTCACGGCAACGGATGCAGGAGTGCTCGCATGGGGAGCGAAGGTTCGACCCTGCTGGAACCCTTGTGGCAAGGGCTTGCCGCCATCGATCCCTCCGCCGTCTCCGGATCTGTCTCCTGCGCCCTGCCCGCCCGCTATGAAGCGGTCAAGGGGGCCCGGCAGTTCACCGGCTCCACCCTGCGGCAGTGGAACATCCCGGAGCTCCTCGACGAAGTGGCGCTCGTCGTCTCCGAACTGGTCACCAACGCCCTCCGGCACGCCCTGTCCGGCGCCGGAGGGGCCGGTGCACCGGAGCGGCCGGTGCGGCTCCATCTGATGCGCGGCCCCTCACGGCTGGTGTGCGCCGTACGCGACCCCAGCGAGGTGGGGCCGGTGGCCGGCGAGGCGGGCTGCGGCGAGGAGTCCGGGCGCGGGCTCCATCTGGTGGAGTCCTTCACGGACGGCTGGGGCTGGCAGCCGCTGGCGGGCACCCCACGCGGCAAGATCGTCTGGGCCGTCTTCCGGCTCCCCGACGCGTAGGGATACGCCACCACCCGTCTCGAGCGCCACCGCCCCTCACGGGCGGGTGGACTCCGGCAGGGCCGTGGTGATGCCCAGGCCGTGCAGCTGGAAGAGCCGGTTCACATCGTGCATCGTGACGATCCCCGCCAGCTGCCCGTGGTCCACCACCAGCACCGGCAGCGCGCCGCCACCCGGACGCGCCCGCTCCAGCACCTCGCTCAGCAGCTCATCGGGGTCGGCCACGGTGCACCGTGCCAGCGGTATCGCCACATCGCGCACCCGCCGCTCCTCCCGGGCCTCGGACGGCACCGCCGCGAGCGCGCGCAGCTGGACGACCCCGCTCGGCCGTCCCTCGAAGTCCAGCAGTGGCATCACCGAATGCCTGGCGCGGGCCACCACCTCGTCGATGAACCGCTCCACGGTCAGCCAGTCGGCCCCCGCGGCCACCGGCGCCGACATCGCGTCCGCCACCCGCACCCCGCGCAGCGCCGTGTTGACCCCGGCCCGCTGCCGCTCCGCGTTGGCGATGATCACCATGAAGAGACCGATGAGCGAGAGCCACAGCCCGCCGTTGTTCCCGCGCAGGAAGGAGATCCAGCCGACGGCGATGAGCACCACGCCGAGGATCTGGCCACTGCGCCCCGCCGCCCGCTCGGCGCGCTCCCGGTCCCCGGTACGCCACCAGATCACCGCCTGCACCACCCGTCCGCCGTCCAGCGGCGCGGCGGGCAGCAGATTGAAGACGCCCAGCAGCAGATTGGCCCAGCCCAGCCAGATCAGCACGGCCGTGGGCACTCCCCATCCGGTGAGCGCGTGCACCCCGATCCCCGCGCCGACCGCGACACCGCCGATGACCAGGCTGGTGAGCGGCCCGATGACGGCCACCCAGAACGCGACCCCGGCGGTGCGGGGCCGTCCCATCTTGGTCATGCCGCCAAGCGCCCAGAGCGTCACGTCCTCCACCGAGACGCCCCTTCTGCGGGCGGCGACCGCGTGCGCGGCCTCGTGCAGCAGCAGGCTGCCCATCAGCAGTACGGCGCCCACGACACTGGCGCCGGCGTAGACGGCGCCGGTCCGGCCGGGGGTCCACGCGGGCAGCGTCTCGTGGCCGAGCCCGTAGGCGAGCAGCACGATCAGCACCGGGACGCTCCAGTGCATCCGCAGTGGTACCCCGAGTACACGTCCGACACGGACCGAGCCGTTCATCGCCGTCTCACATGGGTCGGGTCCCCCCGATCGCCACTACCAGTGTCGCGCGTCCGCGGCGATCAGCCCAGACCTGCCGGATCGTGCGCCAGATGGTCGAACTCGCCGTCCTTGGCCCCGAGCAGCATCGCCTCGACCTCGGCCTGGGTGTAGATCAGCGCCGGTCCGTCGGGGAACCGGGAGTTGCGGACGGCCACGTCCCCACCGGGCAGCTTGGCGAACTCGACACACGACCCCTGGGAGTTGCTGTGTCTGCTCTTCTGCCAGACGACTCCCCGGAGGTCCGCGGCCGCCATGCCGTTGTAGGGGTGGTCGCGCACAGGGCTTCTCCACATTCGTGCATGCGATGCAGCTGTCAACTGTCCGGGATCATAGCTGCGTTCCTTTGCGAATGCATGGGCAAATGCATTCGCGTATGCGCAGGTAGATGCACAAGCAGATGCACGTGCACCATGCGTATCGGCATGATCACCCGACACCCGGGATCTTCTGCCCGGAGTGAAGAAGAGCAGTCGTCATGAATGACGTCCGGGTCCCCCTCCGGGTTGAGCCGGCCTCGTCACCGGAAGCTGAGTATCAGCATCGATGTCAGACCCCCCTGCCAGAATCCCGGGCATGAGATGGGCGGCGGCGGAGACGGACCACGGGGGTGTTCGTCTCTGCCCGCTCGACCCCGGGGGAAAGGCCGCCGGACCGGTCGTCGAGATCACGGCGGAGCAGGGCGGGATCGCCGAGGCCGTGCGGTCCCGCCCCGAGGCCGACCGATGGGTGTGGCGGTCCACCGCCGAGGTCTATCCACGGCTGCTGGCCGCCGGGGCCCGGGTCGAGCGGGCCTATGATATCGAGGCGGCCGAGGCGCTGCTCCTCGGCCATGAGGGGCGCTCGGGCGCACCGCGTTCGCTCGCCGCCGCCTGGGCGCGGCTGCGCGGGCTGCCCGTCCCCGAGGACCCGCCGCCCCGGGCGGCCGGGGGCCAGCCGTCGCTGTTCGAGCCCGGTCCGCCGCCGCTGCCGCCGGGCACCGATCCGCTGGACGCGCTGCTCGAGGTGTACGCGGGCCAGCTGGTCCGTACCGACGCGGCCGAGCATCCGGACCGGATGCGGCTGCTGACCACCGCCGAGTCGGCCGGGATGCTGATCGCCGCCGAGATGCGGCGCGCCGGGGTGCCCTGGCGCGCCGACCGCCACCGGGAGCTGCTGGACGAGCTGCTCGGCGAGCGCTATCCGGGCGGTCTGGAGCCGCGGCGCCTGGCCGAGCTGGCCGACGAGGTGTCGCGCGCCTTCGGCACCCGGGTGCGGCCCGATCTGCCCGCCGAGGTCGTCAAGGCGTTCGCCCGCGCGGGCATCGCCCTCGGCTCGACCCGCGCCTGGGAGCTGGAGCGGATCGACCACCCCGCGGTGGAGCCGCTGCTGCGCTACAAGAAGCTCTACCGGCTGCACACCGCCCACGGCTGGGCCTGGCTCCAGTCCTGGGTGCGCGAGGGCCGCTTCCGCCCCGAGTACCTGCCCGGCGGCACCGTCTCCGGCCGCTGGACCACCAACGGCGGCGGGGCGCTCCAGATCCCCAAGGTGGTGCGGCGCGCGGTGGTGGCCGATCCGGGGTGGCGGCTGGTGGTGGCCGACGCCGACCAGATGGAGCCCCGGGTGCTCGCCGCGATCTCCCGCGACCCCGGGCTGATGGAGGTCGCGGGCAGCGGCCGGGACCTGTACGCGACGCTGTCCGACCGCGCCTTCTCCGGTCGGCGCGACCAGGCCAAGCTGGCGCTGCTGGGCGCGGTCTACGGCCAGACCTCCGGCGACGGCCTGAAGCATCTCGCGGCCCTGCGGCGGCGCTTCCCGGCGGCGGTGGCGTATGTGGACGAGGCGGCCCGCGCGGGTGAGGAGGGCCGGCTGGTGCGCACCTGGCTGGGCCGTACCTGCCCGCCCGCGGGCGGCGCCGCCGAGGAGACGGCCGACGAGGCGGGGCTGCCGCGGGACCAGGAGGAGCCGTCGTACGGCAGCACGGCGAGCGCCCGCGCCCGGGGCCGCTTCACCCGGAACTTCGTGGTGCAGGGCAGCGCCGCCGACTGGGCCCTGCTGATGCTCGCCGCGCTGCGGCGGTCGCTGACCGGGGCGGGGCTGCGCGCGGAGATCGTCTTCTTCCAGCACGACGAGGTGATCGTGCACTGCCCCGAGGACGAGGCCGACGCGGTCCGGGAGGCGATCGCCGAGGCTGGCGGGACAGCCGGCCGGATCGCCTTCGGGCCGACCCCGGTGCGGTTCCCCTTCACCATGGCGGCGGTGGAGTGCTACGCGGACGCGAAGTAGGCGGCCCGGGTCCTGTCCGGGAGCCGGGTCCTGTCCGGTGGATCTTCGCGCCTGCGACATCAGCGGCTGACGCCCGGGGCATCCGGCATCCGATGCGGGGGCAGCCCCAGCGGTCCAGCCGTCGCCGGAGGGGAGCTCCGTGCCAGGCGTCGCGGGCCCACGACGATCCACCGCACAGAGCCCAGGGGGCAGTCGCTCCCCCGACCGGCTCAGCCCCACGGGCAGCGGGCCTGATCGTCCCCACACGATGAGAGCGGAGGGCCGCCGGGCGGCGGCCCGCCACGCCGCCCACAGGGGAGACCTGCCATGACCATCAGCCTCGAGGCACTGCGCCGCTGCTCCATCGCCGTCGACCTCGGCGCGGCCAGGACGCGCGTCTACCTCAGGCGCACCGGGCTCATCGTCGACGAGCCGACCGTGGCCGCCGTGAACACCCACACCGGCGGGCTGATCGCGGTCGGCACGCTGGCGCAGCGGATGACCGGGCGGACGCCCGCGCACATCCGGGTCGTCCGGCCGGTCTCCAACGGCACCGTCGTGGACATCGAGATGGCCCAGCGGATGCTGCGGCTGCTGCTGGGCAACAAGCTGCGGCGCGCCTGGCGGCGCCGCCCGCTGGCGAGCGCCGCCGTCTGCGTACAGCACGACGCCGACCCGCTCGCCCAGCGCGCCGCCGTGGAGACGCTCACCGGGATCGGCGCCAAGCGGGTCGAGCTGGTGGACACCCTGATCGCCGCCGCCGTGGGCTGCGGTCTGCCGGTGGAACGGCCCGAGGCGACGATGATCGTGGTGTGCGGCGCGGCCACCACCCAGGTGGCGGTCCTGTCGCTGGGCTCGATCGTGGCCGCCGAGCGGGTGCCGGTGGGCGGCGAGACCGTGGATCACGCCGTCGTCCAGCATCTGCGCAACGAGCATGCGCTGATGCTGCCCAGCCAGGCCGTCCGCCCGCTGCATCTGATCGTCAAGGACAGCGTGGGCAGCGCGAACGGCACCCCGGCCGTACAGAGCACCGAGGTGCACGGCAGGGACGTGGCCACGGGGCTAGCCCGGACCGTACGGATCGATGTCGAGGGCGTACGGACCGCCATCCGCACCCCGCTCACCGGGGTGCTGGACGCCATCGGCACGGTGCTGCGCCGCTGTCCGCCCGATCTGGTGGCCGACCTCGCCGACCGCGGCATCATGCTGGCGGGCGGCAGCGCGGTGCTGCCCGGGTTCGACACGATGCTGCGCGAGGCCACCGGGATGCCGCTGAACATCGCCGACCACCCCGACGTCTGCGCGGTCGAGGGGCTCGGCGCGATGCTCGACGGCAAGGTGCAGCCCCTGCTGCTGGACGCGATGGTCTCCTGACCCCTTCCACGTCCGTACCTGACTCCTGCCCCCTGACCCCCTGACCCCTGATCGGAAATTCTTCGTGACGCGTTGAGCGGCTGCCTCCCCCCATGCGTAGTGAAGGGGGAAGAGGCCGACATGGCCGCCGATCCCCCCCGGGGCTCAGACCGGGAGTCGTCCGTTGATGTTGTCCAACTCAGGTCAGGTCCTGGAGGTTCAGGTGCACGACGACGCCGCCGTGGCCGATGAGCGTCCGTCAAGATCCAGGCGTGGTACGCCGGACGAGCAGCTCATGCGCGCGCTCTACCAGGAGCACGCCGGGCCGTTGCTCGCGTTCGTACTGCGGCTGGTCGCGGGCGACCGGCACCGTGCGGAGGATGTCGTCCAGGAGACCCTGGTGCGCGCCTGGCGGAACGCCGACCAGCTGTCCCGTGCCACCGGCTCCATCCGGCCCTGGCTGGTCACCGTCGCCCGGCGGATCGTGATCGACGGACACCGCAGCCGGCAGGCCCGGCCGCAGGAGGTCGACCCCTCCCCGTTGGAACTCATGCCCGCGGAGGACGAGATCGACCGTGCACTGCGGCTCATGACCCTGACCGACGCGATGCAGGATCTCAGCGACGCCCATCGCGAGGTGCTGGTCGAGACCTACTTCAAGGGGCGGACCGTCAACGAGGCGGCCCAGACCCTCGGCATACCCAGCGGGACGGTACGGTCCCGGGTCTTCTACGCGCTGCGCTCGATGAAGCTCGCGCTCGAGGAGAGAGGAGTTACGGCATGACAGCGCAGACGCACCACCCGGGACATGACGCCGTTGGCGCGTATGTGCTCGGCGTGCTCGACGAGGCGGACGCCACCTATTTCGAGGAGCATCTGGCCGGCTGCGACCAGTGCGGACGGCAGCTGGACGAGCTGACCGGACTGGAACCGCTGCTGGCCGATCTGGCCGCCGACGTCCCCGGGATCCACGGCAGCCCCGGGCGGACCCAGCTCACGGGCCACACTCCGCATGCCTTCAGCGCCACTCCCAACGCCATCGAGACCCTCACCGCGCGCCCCGGTCCGGCACTGTTCAACCGGATGGTCGGCGAGGTCGCCGCGTCCCGCGCCAAGCGGCGGCGGCGCGGTCTGTACCTGGTCGCGGCGGCGGCCGTGCTGATCGTCGGCGGTCCGGTCGGCACGATCGCGGTCACCTCCGGCGGCTCGGACAGCTCCGTCACGGCCGCCCCCAGCGAGAGCGCCCTCTTCGCCGGAATGCCCGACAAGGTGCGGGGCACCGACCCGGACACCAAGGTGGACGCGGCGGTCGCGCTGGAGGACAAGATGTGGGGCACCGACGCCGTCCTCCGGCTGAAGAACCTCAAGGGCCCTCTGGACTGCAGCCTGATCGCGGTCTCCAAGGACGGCCATGAGCAGACGATGATGACCTGGTCCGTGCCCGAGTGGGGCTACGGGATCGAGGACAGCCCCAAGGCGGAGGCGAGAGGTCCGCTGTGGGCGCACGGCGGCGCGGGCATGAAGCGCTCCGACATCGAACGCTTCGAGGTCCGTACGGCCGACGGAAAGCGCCTGGTCTCCCTGAACGTCTGATCTGCCACCCGAACGTCCGACCTGCCACTCGGATCGCCGATCAACCCATGCGGCGCGGTGAGCGAGATGTTACACAGAGTGTGATATGTCGTGCTTCGCGTTCCCGGGGGGTCCGGATCCGAGGAGGCACTCCGTGGCTGACCCGGACGCCCATCAGCAGCGCATGTTCGCTCAATATGTGCTGCCCGAGGTCGAGGTGCTGCTGCGCGTGGCCATGTCACTGACCACCCAGCGAGCCGACGCCGAGGATCTCGTGCAGGACACGTTACTACGGGCGTACCGGGCAGTCGGCCGTTTTGACGGGAGACATCCACGGGCCTGGCTGCTGACGATCATGCGGCATGCGGAGGTCAGCAGGCGCCGCCAGCGCCGGCCCCGGCTGCTCGACGATCCGGACACGGAGCTGGAGCGGCTGGTCCCGGCCCGGGACGCGACGCCGGAGGAGCTGGTGGTGGACACGACGTTCGACGAGGCCGTGGACGCCGCGTTCACGGCGCTTCCGCTGCGGGACCAGCAGGTGGTGCGGCTGGTGCATGTGGACGGGCTGTCGTACGCGGAGGCCGCACAGGTGCTGGACGTCCCCAAGGGGACGGTGATGAGCAGGCTGCACCGGGCCCGCAAGCGGATCCGGAACCAGCTGCTGGCCGCGGGAGTGGAATCGGAGCGAGGTGGCGCATGAGCAGATGGACATGGTGGCGGACCACGGGGACCACGCGGACCACCGGACGGCTCCGGACCACACGATGTCCCCTGGGCGCGCCGATGCTCCAGTCATATCTGGACGGGGAGCTGGACGCCCCGGCCGCGGCCCGGGTGCGCACCCATGTGGCCGAGTGCCACCGCTGCGCCCGGGAGCTCGCCGTCTACCAGCGGATCAGCGAGGCGCTGGCCGCCCGCGCGACGATCGACGAGGCGGTGCTGGACCGGCTCAGGGACTTCGCGGAGTCCGTCGCGGAGCGGGAGAGCCGGGAGCCGGGGACGGAGGGGGCGCCGCAGGAGCCGATCCCGGGGACGGAGACGGTGCCGCCGGAGGCGATGCCGAACGAGACGATGCCGGCCGAGGCGATGCCGACGGAGACGGTCCCCGGGACGGCGCAGGGGGCGGATCGGGACGCCGATCAGGGCGCGGTGCACAAGGCGGGAGGCTGACGGCCACCGGATCAAGCCCCGTGCCCGGGCCGCTCGTGCCCGGGCCGGGCAGCGCGACGGCCCGCTCGCGTGCCCGCGAGGGTCTGCGCAGCAGCAGGGCCGCGGTGAGCAGGGTCCCGCTGATCAGAGCCACATCGGCGAGGTTGAAGACCGGCCCGCGGGCGTCCAGCGTGATCCAGTCGATGACGGCGCCGCGCAGCGGCCCCGGCGACCGGATCATCCGGTCGGCGCCGTTGCCCATCGCTCCCCCGGCGATCAGCCCCAGGCCCAGCGCCGCGCCCCGGCCGCGGACCCGCAGCCCGGCACCGGCCGCGCCCAGCGTGGCCACCGCGCCCGCGA
Organism: Streptomyces sp. MK37H; assembly: GCF_018035285.1. Taxonomy (NCBI): domain Bacteria; kingdom Bacillati; phylum Actinomycetota; class Actinomycetes; order Kitasatosporales; family Streptomycetaceae; genus Streptomyces; species Streptomyces sp. MK37H. The sequence goes on from NZ_JAAAYH010000059.1 coordinate 15,871, forward strand.
GCGTGATCACCACGATCAGTGCGGGCCGGCTCTGGCCCAGCCCGAAGGCCACTCCGGTGTTGCGCACCAGCAGCGCGCAGAACGGCCCGAACCGGGCCTGCGGCCCCGCGGTGCCGCTCCAGGCGGCCAGCGCCATCGCCTTGCTCAGCTGATCGGCCACGATCACGGCGAGCGCGACCAGGGGGAAGAGCAGCCGGCCGGTCGCCGGGTGGGGCTTCATCATCGGCCTCCCTGGGGTGGGGGGCCGGTCCGCGGGCGCGGTCCGCGGCCCGGGAGGGAAACCCGCCGGGCAGCCGCCCCGCTTCCCTTCCGGCGGAACGAATCCGGAGCTATCGGGCGCCAGGGGAGAAAAGACGAGGGCCCGCAGGCGGCACTGCCTGCGGGCCCTCGCTGCTTGCCAACGCCGTGATCAGCTATGTGGTCATCGGCGGTGTACCGAAGGGGGTACTCCGACTTACTTCCCCTTCTTCGCCTCCAGGAGCGGCGTCTGGTACTTGGCCAGCATCTTCATCTTGTTCTTGTCGATCGTCTTCCAGTCGTTCTTCAGCACACCGCCGGTGTCGCCCGAGTCCGGGTTCCAGGTCCAGTAGGTGTAGCTGATCTGGTGCTTCTTGAGGTAGTCCATCAGGGCGTTCTGCCAGACGGCCTCGGAGCTCTTACCGGCGGTCTTCTTACCACCGAACTCACCGAGCAGCAGCGGGGCGATGTTCTGCTTCTTGATGTACGCCCAGTGCTTCTCCCAGATGGCCGGCATGTTCTTCGGGAAGTCCTTCGCCATGAACCAGTTCTGGTTGTAGACGCCCGGACCGTAGTCGTGGGCCGAGTAGACGACCTTGTTCGGCTCGTTGAGCTTCACCGGGTGCTTCTTCACACCCTGGAGGTCACCGCCCCACCAGAACTGCTCGTTCTTGTGACGGTCCGTACCCTCGACGAAGATCAGCCAGTTCTTGTTGACCTTGTGGATGGCGTTACCGGCCTTGGTGGCCGCCAGCTGCCAGTCGGTCTTCGGGTTGCCGTCGCCCCACGTGGCCTGGCCACGCGGCTCATTGTGCAGGTCGGCGCCGATCACCCGGTCGTTGTTCTTGTAGCGCTTGGCCAGCTTGACCCAGTCGTCCATCCACTGCTTCTCGGAGAGGCTCTGGGAGTGCCACAGCTCACTCTGGCCGTACTGGTCCGGACGGTGCTGGTCCAGGATCACCCGGATACCACGGTCGGTGGCACCCTTGACGATCTTGTCCATGATCTGCTGGGGGGTGAGGCCCTTCAGATCGGGGTTCTTGTGGTAGTCGATGCCGTCGGGCTTGGCGGACGACTTGAACATGTCGTTCGCGTACGGCAGACGCATGGTGTTGAAGCCCTGCTTGGCCATCTGGTCCAGCATGGACTCCCAGTTACGCGTCCACAGGCCGTGCGGCGCGTAGGTGCCGGTCTCGAAGCCGAACCAGTTCACACCGGTCAGGACGACCTTCTTACCGTCGGAGTCGACGATGTCGCCCTTCTTGGTGGACAGGGGGCCCTCGGCACCCGCGCCGGAGGCCTTGGCACCGGCGGCGGAGGTGGTGGTGGTGGCCGACTGGCCATCGGAGTCGTTCACCGCGAAGGCGGTGACGGTGCCACCCACGGCAGCAGCAGCGACGACGGCCGCGGCGATACCGAAGCGGAGACGCTGCGAGCGCGGCGCACGCTTGGTCTCGGTGGTCGGGGCGTTGTTCTGGTCCATGGGGGAATTCATTCGGTGAGGCTCCTGAGCAATTCGGGTACTGCGGTTTTCAGGACGCTGGGGTTGTTCGTCGGAGATTCCAGACATTCCATCTGCGGGTCGGAGACTGCGGTCAGCCGGACAATCCGCGCGGACGGTAGGAGTTCGCCGATCAGGCGGACCAACCGCTGCGTTTGCCAGCTGGGCTCATCCACGTCGATCAGCACCACATCCGGCTGCATGTGATGGACCAGAGAAATTGCTTCTCGGGCCGATCCTGCAATTCCGGATAGCTCCAGTCCGGGCTCCTCGACAACGAGATCGGCGAGAGCACTCAACACCAATGGGTGGTGCTCCACGACGAGAACTCTGTGCATCGATGGGAGCTCCTTCGGGGCTTGTCCTTTCGCTTCTCGACATTAGGTAGTGACCGCGGTTGGAATCGCCGTACGCCTGGCTGAAATCTGCGTACCTCAATTGCGGGATTTCCGGGCACACCAAACGGCCGAATTCCGCCTACCTCAATTGAGGTAGAAGAATTCGGCCGTTTTATATGGGTTATGTCCGTTTTGGGGGGGTGGTCCGGAGGGCTCAGGAGGCGCTCAGAAGGCTCTCAGGGGGTGCTCGGAGGCCGCCCAGGGGGCCCTCAGGGCATGCAAAAGGCGCCGGTCACGGGGTGACCGGCGCCCAGGAGGGGGTCAGGGGATCAGCGCGTCAGCCGGTACGCGTAGCGGGGGACGAACATCCCCGCACCGGCGGCACAGCCGTCCGCCTGGCCCGGCTGCTTGACCCACAGGAAGGCATCGACCCCGGGGATGCCCGTGGCGGCGGTGGGGGGCCTGCCCAGCTTGCGGCCCGGCGGATCGCAGAAGCTGTGCTTACGCGTGGGCCCCGCCCCGTTACGGCTGGTGTCCACCACGACCCCCAGCCGGGGCCGGCGCAGCTCCCGGATCACGGACAGCCCGTAGCGCACCTCGTCCGCGGTGGCGTTGAAGTTGGAGACGTTGACCGCTATCCCGTCCCCGTACCGCTCTATACCGGCGCGCCGCAACCGCTCGGCCATGGTCCGCGCGGGCTGCCATCCGGAGTTTCCGGCGTCGTAGTACACCCGGGCGCGGGGCGCGCCCCGCTGGAGCGCCCGCGCCGCGTACGCCAGGGCCGCGAACCGATCCGCCTGCTGCCGCCGTTTGAGACAGCTCATATGGGCCAGCGCGTCCGGTTCGAGGATGACGATGGCGCGCCCGTCCCCTATACCCCGGGTGAGGGCCTCGCTCCAGCGTCGGTAGGCGGCCGTGTCCCCGGCGCCGCCGGAGCTCAGCTGCTGGCAGTCGCGCTGGGGGATGGTGTAGGGGACCAGCACCGGCAGCCGTCGCTGGGCGGCGGCGGTGCGGACGAGGTCGCGGGCCCGCTCCTCGATCAGGGACTCATTGGTCTCGGTGAGCCAGGCGGCCTGGGGTTCGGCGGCGATCCGCCGGGCGATGGCCGTCGCCCGGCGGTCGTGCGGATGGTCCCGCACCCAGGTCGCGGCCGGGTTGTGGGGGTCGACGTAGAAGCGGGTCGTGGCCGGGAAGAACGGCTTGGCCACGGGGAGCGACGGTTTGGTGTCGGACGGCCGCACCGGGCCCATGAACAGGGCCTGCACGGTGGTCGCCGCCATCACCACCTCGACCACCAGCACCATCACGATCAGCTGGGCGACGCCCCGCCCCGCCCACCGGGAGGTGCGGGCACGCACCGGCGGGCGGGGGCGGCGGCCGCGGCCGCACAGTTTCGTGATCATGGCGAGTCCTGCCCGGCCTCAGCCGTGGTGGGAGTTGTCGGGCGGCCTGCGGCGGCTGATGAGCACCACCGCCAGGATCGCGAGCACCACCAGGACCCCGGCCACCACACCTATCGTGACCAGGGCTGATTCATCCCCCTCGGTTCTGGGGGCGGCGGCGTCCGGGGTGGCGGACGAATGGCGGCGGGGCGCGGAGAACTCGGCGGAGGCGGGGGGCGCGGCCCGGTCCGCCAGTGCCTTGGCCGGGGCGATCACCCCGTACCCATAGCGCGGATCATGGCCCGATGAGCCCTTGCGGTCGGCGGTGTCGATCAGCTTCTGGACGACCTGGTTGGCGTTCCAGCGGGGGTGCTCCGAGCGCAGCAGCGCCGCGCCCGCCGCGACCCAGGGCGCCGCGAAGCCGGTGCCGTCGCCCGTCCAGTAGTCGTTGTCGCCGGAGGTGGTGAGGATGGCGACGCCGGGGGCGGCCAGGAGGGTCTTCCCGCCGTGGTGGGAGGAGGTCCAGACGGCGCCCTTCTTGTCGGTGGCCACCACGGCGACCACTCCGGGGAGGGCGGCCGGGTAGGTGGGCCGGTTGCCGATCCTGCCGTTGTCGCCCGCACCGGCCACGATCACGGCGTCCTTGTCGACGGCGTACTTCACCGCGGACCGCAGCGCGGGGGTCGGCCGCTTGAAGTTGACGGCCAGGTCGATGACGCGCACGCCATGGTCCACCGCGTGCCGGATGGCCTTCGCGGTGGGATCGGCGAGGGGCTTTCCGTCGCGGTAGACGCCGAGCGGCATCACCTTGGCCTTGGGCGCGAGCCCGTACACCCCGTCGCCGCGGTAATTGCGGCCGGTGCCGGCGATGATTCCGGCGGCATGGGTGGACTGCTCGGCCGTCTTGCCGCCGTCCCGGGTGCCGTAGCCGCCGGTGCCGCCCGCGAAATCCTTTCCGCGGACCACGCGGCCGCGCAGATCCGGATGGGAGGCGTCGACCCCGGTGCCGATGACCGCCACGGTCACTCCGGCGCCTTTGCTGAATTTCCAGGCGCGCTCCGCCTTGAGCGCGGTCAGCGCCCATTCGGAATCGTGCAGCCCACCCGAATCGGAATGACTTGCCGCAGCCGGCGTGGCCAGTGCGAGTGTCATCACGGCGATGACCGCTCCGGCCCGGCCGGCGAATGGATGGCGTGACATCACGTGACCTGACATTACGTCACCTACTCTCCTCGCACGGGACGCAAGGCCGTCCGGCCCATTTCATCTTTGGGCATCCCCCGCAGGTAGTGGCACCCACGAGAGGGTGAGCGTCCCGTCCCTTCTTTGGGGGACCGGTCCGGATACCCCGGCCCCGGCTCTCCCCAATACGGGGGACAGGAGGGGTCCGCCGAAGGTGTACCACCGGCTCCCCCGGGCGCGGGTACTACCTCCTTTTCGGGTGACGCACTCTTGGGTCAACGGCGATAAGAGCCTCCTGTCGAGGGAGTCGCGATGCAGCGTTTCCGAACGTTCAGCGAGCGCACCGGAGAGCCGGGCGAAGAGGCGGACAGCACCGACCGTCATGCCCGCAGGCGGGCCGGAATGCTGTTCCGAGTCCGCCAGGTCCGGAACCCGATGGCGGGCATGCCCGGTCTGGCCCTGCGTTTCGCGGTGGTCGGCGGGGGCGGTGTGGTCGTGAACACGGTGGTCCTCTTCGTCCTCTATCACTGGGCCGGGCTGCCGCTGCTGGTGGCGTCCTCGATAGCGGTGGAAATCGCCGTCGTTCACAACTACCTGCTGAACGACCGGTGGACCTTCGCGGTGGACACTCCGTCTCTCGGACGATTCATCAAGTTCAATGTCTCGGTCCTGGGCGGACTCGCGGTCAATGTGCTCATCGTCTGGTCACTGGTGCGCACCGGAATGCATCTGCTGCTGGCGAATTGCCTCGGCATCGCGGCGGCTTTCGCGGTCAACTTCGCGTCGAGTACCGGCTGGGTCTGGGGGAGGCGGAGCCGATGATTGTCTCCATCATCTACCTGGTGCTGATCGTGGTCTCGATCCTGCTCACCGTGCAGTCGGCCCATGTCCTCTATCTCATGCTCTACACCTGGGACCGGGCGGATGCCGAACGAAGGGCCCGGGCGCCGGATGAATTCCTGCCGCCCCAGATCTCCTTCAGTGTCCTGCTGCCCGCCCGGCATGAGGAAGACGTCATCCAGAGCACCATCGAGCGCGTGGTGCGGGCCAACTATCCGGCCGAACTGCTGGAGGTCTTCGTGATCTGCTCACAGGACGACGACGGCACGATCAAAAAGGCCGAGGAGAAGATCGACGACCTGAAGCGGAAAGGGCTGCACAACGTGCGGGTCGTGGTGTTCGACGACAAGCCGATCAACAAGCCGCACGGCCTCAACACGGCCCTTCCGCACACCGCCAACCAAGTGGTGACGATCTTCGACGCGGAGGACGACATCCACCCCGAGATCTTCTCCCTGGTGAACACCGTGATGGTGCAGGAGAAGGTCAAGGTGGTGCAGGCCGGTGTGCAGCTGATGAACTACGAGTCCAACTGGTACTCGACGCTCAACGTCCTGGAGTACTTCTTCTGGTTCAAGAGCCGGCTGCACTACCACGCCCACTACGGCTCGATCCCGCTCGGCGGCAACACCGTCTTCTTCGCCCGTGAGCTGCTGCTGCGGCTCGGCGGCTGGGACGACCGCAACCTCACCGAGGACGCCGACATGGGGCTGCGGATATCCGCCATGGGCGAGCGGGTGCGCGTCGTCTACGACGACCGGTATGTGACCAAGGAGGAGACCCCGCCGACCCTCGGCCACTTCATCCGGCAGCGCACCCGCTGGAGCCAGGGCTTCATGCAGACCCTGAAGAAGGGCACATGGAAGAAGATGCCGACGCGCAAACAGCGCTGGCTCGCCTTCTACGTCCTGGCGTTCCCGCGCGGGCAGGCGCTGTTGGGCATCTATCTGCCGATCTCGCTCGGCATGATCCTGATCCTCAAGGTGCCGGTGCTGATCGCCCTCTGCTCCTATCTGCCCGTTCTGCTGCTGGCCGCGCACTTTCTGGTCCAGGCGGTCGGTCTGTACGAGTTCACCAGCGCCCATGGCCTCGAGGCCTCGCCCAAGGCCCTCGTGCGCATGGCCATCGCCTGGTTCCCCTTCCAGATGGTGCTGGCGTACGCCGCGCTGCGGGCCATGCGGCGGGAGATGCTCGGCCGCCACGACTGGGAGAAGACACAGCACGTAGGCGCCCACCGGGCCACCACCGAGGAGGCGGAGTCGCGTGTCGGATAACCCCACGCCCTCGCGGCCGGCGGCCGTCGACGCGGAAGGCCGGAACATCGCGGCGGACAAGAACACCAAGGCCCCCGCGCGGCGTCCGCGCCGCCGCCCGCGGTTCTCCGTGGAGCGCGGCTGGTTCCCGCCGCTGGGGACCAAGGGCAGGATCGCCCTGGTCGCCTCCCTGCTGACCGGGCTGCTCACCCACGGCTACCACCTGTTCCGCTACCCCCTCTACCTCACCGACGAGGGCATCTACATGCAGCGGGCGTGGTCCGTGGTGCGGGAGACCAGCCTGTCCCCGTACACCTACGACTACGACCACGCCCCGCTGGGCTGGATCACCCTGGCCGGGTGGATCTTCCCGCTGCCGAAGCAGTTCGAGACCTTCGGGAACGCGATCAACACCGGACGGTTCCTGATGCTGCTGGTGCATGTCGCCGCCGTCTATCTGCTGTTCGAGATCACCCGGCGGCTGTCCGGCAGTGTGCTGGCCGCCACCGTCACCTCGTTCCTCTTCAACGTCTCGCCGATCGCGGTCTACTTCCAGCGGCAGGTCCTGCTGGACAACCTGATGATCCTCTGGCTGCTGCTGAGCCTGTTCATGCTGCTCAGGCGAGAAGTCACCATCAGATCGGTGTTCGGTGGCGGGCTGGCGCTGGGGATCGCCCTGATCACCAAGGAGAACGCGATCTTCTTCGTGCCCAGCTTCATGTATCTGCTCTACCGAAGGGTCAAGGGGTCGGCCAGCAGCCGGTTCACCAGCACCCTCTGGCCGTTCGCCGCGGCCACCCCGATCGGCGCCTATCTGACCTACGCACTGCTCAAGAACGAGCTGCTGCCGAGCGGTTTCGACTTCGACCTGAACAACCCGCCCGCGGACCATGTCTCGCTGCTCTACACCCTGTGGTGGCAGCTCAACCGCAACCAGGGCACCCTCTTCAGCCACACCGGTCTGCTGCAGACCAGCTGGCTGGTCCGGGACAAGTTCCTGCTGATCGCCGGGGTGTGCGCGATGGTGATGTGCCTGTGGATCGGCACCCGGGACCGCAGGCGCAACCTGGGCTTCCTGATCGCCGGGACGCTGGCCTTCGGATACGCCTTCTACCTGGTGCGCGGCAGCGTGGTGCTGGACTTCTACGTCACCCCGCTGATCCCGATGTTCGCGCTCAATATCGGCATGATCACCGACCGGCTGCTCAAGGGCTCGTTCGCCAATCGGTTCATACGCGGCGCGCATTCCCTGACCCGGGTCGCCGTGCCGTCGTTCGTCGCCTTTCTGCTGCTGGTCTCACCGGCCTCCGGATATCTCGTCCACACCAATACCGAGGGCCGTACGCAGATCGCCGACCAATACCAGTCCAAGATCAACCTCACCGGAATGCAGCATGCCCAGATCGCCTGGGTGCGCAAGCACGTACCGCCGAATTCGCGCATCATCATGGACGACGACCTATGGGGTGATCTGCATGATGTACGCCCGTTCTACCCGTACGCGCATTCCCACTGGAACGCCTCGTCCGACCCGGATGTGCGCGACAAGCTCTTCAAGAAGAAATGGCAGAACGTCGACTACATCATCATGTCGAACAAGATGCGCAAATCGATGATGACCAACAATTCCGACGGCCGGGAGAACTGGATTCTCCAGGCACTGCGTAATTCCACCCGCGCCTGGTCGGAAACCCAGGGCAATATCAAGCTGGAAATCTACCGTGTGCAGTAGCCATGGGAAGAGGAGGTGAAGGCCATGCCTGAGTACGACGACGACTGGGATGTTCCGGAGGACAGGGATGATCCCGAGAACGAGGAGAACACCCCCGACGGTGAGAAGAAGAAAAAGCTCACCTGGAAGACCGTCCTGCTCGCACTCGTGGTCTTCGCGATCGTCGGATCGCTCGTCCAGGTGGTCGCGCGCGGCGGCTTCGGAGGCGCCCTGAACACCACCGGCAGCGGAGGCGGCGGCGCCCCGAAGAAGGAGCACCACTCCCGGCAGCAGCAGGAGATACGCCCGCCCAAGCAGCCCAAGACCATCAAGCTGGGCAATCAGCGGGTCCCCCAGGCGTCCGGCCCGATCATCGTGATCAACCCGGGCCTGGTCACCCCCGGCGGCAGCGCCGCGGTCGAGGGCGGTGGCTTCGACAAGAAGGCCACCGTGGACATCCTGATCAAGGCCCGGAAGTCGGACACCAAGGGCCGCGCCATCGGCAGCGTCCGCTCGGACCGGTTCGGGTCGATCTACGCCCGGTTCACCATGCCCGACACCGCGGGCAACCGGCCCGCGACGCTGGTCGCCCAGCAGCGCGGCAGCAGCAAGACGGCGGAGGCCAAGGTGATCACCGGCGGCGCCGTCGGCACCGCCAAGATCAACAAGATGGTGGGCCGCCCCGGCGACGTGGTGACGGTCTCGGCCCGCGGCTTCCGCCCGGGTGAGCCGATCGACGTCTTCTGGGGACGCACCACCGGCATCCCCGTCACCACGCTGCGCACCGACGGCGGCGGCGGCGTCGCCCACGCGGCGATCAAGGTGGGCGTGGCCCCGACCGGCTCCAGCACCCTGGTCCTGGTGGGCAAGCGCAGCAAGACCACGGCCACCGCGCCCTTCCAGATGCTGGCCATGTACCCCTCGATGAAGTCCAAGCCGTACGCGCTCAAGGCCGGCCAGCGGATCACGCTGTCCGCCAACAAGTTCGCGCCCGGCGAGCGGGTGCTGGTCTACATCAACTCCACCGGCGGTCTGCCGGCCTTCACCGCCCAGGCGAACGACATGGGTCAGATCCGCGACGTGGCGTTCAACGTGCCGTTCGGCCTCAAGGGGCGGCAGACGCTGATGGCGATCGGCGACCAGAGCCGGGCCGTGGTCCGCTCGGGCTTCACCGTGCTGCCGTACAGCCCGTCCGCCGAGCCCAGCGCCTTCGGCGGCAGGGCGGGCACCACGCTCAGCTTCTATGTCGCGGGGTTCGCCCCGGGCGAGACGGTGACCGCCTACGCCGGTTCGGGCTCGAAGGGCCAGCGCAAGATCGGGACCTTCCAGGTGGACAGCCGCGGCAAGGCGGCGGCCGTGGGCTCGTACAAAATCACTCCGGCGGATGAGAGCGGTGTGTCGTTCCAGCTCATCGGCCAGAAGAGCGGTGGCGTCGCCAGGGCGAGCATCAACATGTCCCAGGGCCGCGGGGATTAGGGACCGCGAGTGGCGCCGAGGGAGAACGTGGGCCGGGCCGTGCCGTTGCCGTCCGCCGGGAAGCGCCGGGAAGCGGCGGACACGGCGGGGAAACAGGCCCACGTTCCAGGGAGCGACCGGCCACCGGCCGTGGGGCGGCTCACCCGGGCGGCTCACCAGTTCCGTAGATGTACTATGCGTCCTGGAGTGTCCTATGAGCGTAATTTTCGGCCCTAACTCACGAAGAGTCCTACAATTCCTGACCCATATCGAGGACCTCTCCCCGGAGGAAATCGACCGGGTGGCCGATCTGTGGAAGCAGACGTCCAGCCAGACCCGCGCCGAGGGCTGGGCGGTGGTCCACCGCACCACCACGCCCGAGGAGCGGTACCGGATCCTGGTCGCCGCCTCGGTGGCGCGCCGGGCCGCCCTGGACGCCGCGCGGAACCATCACCGACACGACTGGGCCTTCTGGGCCGCGGTCTGGGACGCCGCGACCGCGGTCGCCGTCTGCGACCGCATCGGAAGCCACTACAACGTGCTGGTCGCGCCGCTGGCCGCGGTCATGCCTTCGCTGGCGCACTGCCGGCGCGATGAACTCGAGCCCCGCGAGCTGCAGGGTGCCGTCCTCAAGGGAGGTGGGTAGCGATGGGCGACAACCGGATCGCCGTTGTGGTGGCCGATGACGACCCGGCCGTCCGTGAGGCGCTCGCCGACCTCATCGACTCCCACCCGGACCTGGAGCTGGTGGGCCTGGCCATCAACCATGAGCAGGCCGTGCGGGCGGCGGTGGACCACCGCCCGCAGGTCGTGATCATGGATGTGCACATGCCCCGGGGCGACGCCCCCAGCAGCGTCCGGGCCATCCGCGACCAGGTCCCCGAGGCCCGGGTGGTGGCGCTGTCCGCCCACGGCGAACGCGAGACCGTGCTGAACATGCTCGCCGTCGGGGCCAGCGGCTATCTGGTCAAGGGCACCCCCGCCGAGGAGATCCTCGAGGCGATCATCCGGGCCGCCCGCGATCAGTTCAGCATGTCCGCGGAGCTGCTCGCCGACTGCGCCGAGCCGCTGCGCCGCGCCGAGCGCACCTCCTGGCGGTTCGAGGACCTGGCCGGCAACCGCCTGGAGGACTCGTACCTGGAGCTGCTCGGCCACGCGCCCTGCGGAGTGCTCGTGGTCGGCCCGCGCGGCCGGATCGAGTACGCCAATGCCCACATCCGGCACATGTTCGGCTACAGCTCGGCGGAGCTGCGCGACAAGCGGCTGCGGGACCTCGTCCCCGAGCGCTACCGCACCGCCTCCGAGCAGCTGATCGGCCGGGTCTTCACCACGCCGTCCGCGATGAGCGGCCGCCGTCGCGACGGCGGCGAGTTCCCCGCCCAGTTCAGCGGCGGCCATCTGCAGGGCCGGCAGCCCCGCGGGGTGGTCTTCGTCGCCGACCTCAGCAAGCTGCGGGCGGCCGAGAGCCGTTTCCGCCAGCTCATCGAGTCCTCCCCGGACGCGATGCTGATCGTGGACACCGGCGGCCGGATCCAGGCGGCCAACCACCGCACCGAGGCGCTCTTCGGCTACGACCGCGACCATCTGATCGGCCGGGCCGTGGAGGCTCTGCTGCCCGACCAGCCGCTCACCGTCTCGCTGCGCGAATGGGACGACAGCCTGGAGGAGCCGGTCGGCCACAGCATGGAACTGGTCGGGCGGCGCAGCGACGCCAAGCAGTTCCCCGCCGACGTCAGCATCAGCCCGCTGCGTACGGAGGAGGGCCTGCTCACCGTCCTGACCATCCGCGACATCACCGAGGTGCAGCGCGCCCAGTTCGTCCTGGAGCGCAGCCTGGAGCTGCTTGAGGTCACCGACCGCGACCGCCAGGCGCTGCTCAGCCATCTGGTCCACGCCCAGGAGGCCGAGCGCGGCCGGATCGCCGCCGACATCCACGACGACACCATCCAGGTGATCACCGCCGCCAGCCTCCGCCTCCAGCAGCTGCGCCGGCGGCTGCGGGACCCGGACGAGCAGCGGGTGATGGACAAGCTGGACGAGACCCTGAAGCTCTCGCTCAGCCGGCTGCGCCAGCTGATCTTCGACCTGCGGCCGTCCAGCCTGGAGCACGGCTGTCTGGCCGGGGCGCTGCGCGGCCTGCTGGAGCAGATACGCATCGAGACCGGTATCACCTACCGGCTGGAGGACCGGCTCACCGCCCACCCCCCGGCCGAGACGATGGCCCTGATCTACCGGACCGCCCAGGAAGCCCTGGTGAACGTGCGCAAGCACGCCCACGCCAAGACGGTCCATGTGCAGCTGCTCGGGCTCGACGACGGCTGCCTGGTGCGGATCGTCGACGACGGCGAGGGCTACAACCCGCTCGAGGTGGAGTCCCGCCCCGGCCACCTCGGGCTCTCCCTGATCCAGGAGCGGGCCCAGATCGCGGGCGGCTGGTGCCGGATCGAGAGCGAACCCGGCTCCGGCACCACCGTGGAGTTCTGGGTGCCGCTCGGCACTCCCCCGGACGCTCCGCTCCCCACCCCCGACTGCCCCGAAGGGGACCCGCAGCCGTGACCGCACCTCCCGAGTTGACGAAGGTGCTGATCGTCGAGGACCACCGGGTGGTGGCCGAGGGGCTGTGGGCCCTGCTGGCCGAGTACTCGGATCTGACGGTGGTCGGCTGGGCCGACTCGGTCGCCGAGACCGTGCCCATGGCCAAGGAGCTGAAGCCCGATGTGGCGCTGGTCGACTTCCGGCTGCCCGACGGCACCGGGGCCGACGCGGCCGGCGGCATCCGGGCCCATGACCCGTCCGTCGCCATCGTGATCCTCAGCGCCGACGCCAGCGACTCGGCGCTGCTGGCCGCCGTGGAGGCGGGCGCCTGCGGCTATCTGCTGAAGTCGGCGAGCGGCGACGAGATCGCGTCCGCCATCCGCTCGGCCGCCGAGGGCGAGACGCTCATCCCGGCCAGCACGCTGGTGGAGGTGCTGGCACGGCACCGCGAGGACGCGCGGTCCACCGCCGAGCAGACCGAGCGCCTGGAGAGCCTGACCCCGCGCGAACAGGAGATCCTCACGCTGATGAGCCACGGCCTGGACAACCGGGCCGTCGCTGAGCGGCTGAGTATCAGCTACGCCACCGTGCGCACCCATGTGCGCAGGATCCTGGAGAAGCTGGAGGCGCGCTCGCAGCTGGAGGCGGTCGCGAAGGCCGCCGAATTCGGCTTCAAGCCCGCACAGCCGGAGAGGCCGGAGGAGTGAGTGACGGGCTGATCTGACCCGTGTCCGCCTTCGGTACGGCGGTGGCCCCCCTTTGGTGCGGGGGCCGTTTGCGTTTCGCCGTATGGGTTCACCTGGATGAGCCCGTACGGATGGGTGCGAAACCACCTGGGGCGGGACGGCCCGGGGCCAAATGGGATGACAAGTCCCCCTTCGGATGGAATCGCGGAGCCACCGAGACGGGTTCCCTCCTCATGCGAGTCCCTGGACGGATCCGATGCCCGCTGAGCCGCGGGCACACGATCGCCTTCCTGGTGGCCGCCGCCTGTTACGCGGCGGTCCTCACGGCCGTCCTCACCGGCTCGCAGCTGGTCCGGTTCGACTGGCAGGTGGCCCTGTTCAAGCCGTACGAACAGTGGCCGCGGGTCCGGCCGGTGCTGGACGCCTTCGTCATCGCGGGCCAGCGCGGCCCCACCGCCCTGGCCGCCCTGGCCTGGGCCGTCTGGCGCGGCGGCCGGACCCGAAGCCTCCGTCCGCCGTTGGTCCTGGGCGTGGCGCTGGTGCTGCTCAATGCGAGCGTCGGCGCCGTCAAGATCCTCACCGGGCGGCTGAGCCCGTACGAGGCCCGGACCCCCGGGTCCGCCGAGCTCTTCCACGGCGGCATGGTCTTCCCCTCCGGTCACGTCGCGGGCGCCGTCGTCGTCTGGGGCACCCTCGCCTATCTCGCCGGTCACCACCGGCGGACGGGTGCGCTGGTCGCCTGCGTGATGGCCGTCGGCATCGGTCTGACCACCGTCTATCTGGGCACCCACTGGGTGAGTGACGTCCTGGGCGGATGGGCGGCGGGCGTCCTCGTCCTGCTGGCCCTCCCCCTCTTCGAACCGCTGATCGCGACCGTTTCCGCGTATGTCTCCGCCCGTGCGGCGGGGTACTCCATGGGCAGGTGAACCAAGTGGCGCTTCGCGTGCTGATCGCAGACGACCATGCAGTGGTCCGGCAGGGCCTGCGCATGATCCTTGGGCTCGACAACGACATCAAGGTGGTCGGCGAGACGACCAACGGCCGGGAAGCCGTACGGCTGGCCAGGGAGCTGTGCCCCGACGTCGTCCTGATGGATCTGCTGATGCCGGTGATGGACGGCGTATCCGCCACGGCGGAGATCCGTCAGGACCTCCCCGAGGTCGAGGTGGTGGCGCTGACCAGCTCCCTCGACGACGCCATGGTCATGGGCGCGGTCCGGGCGGGCGCCATCGGCTTCCTGCTGAAGAACGCCGAGGCCGACGACCTCCGCAACGCGGTGAAGGCCGCGGCCGCGGGCCAGATCCATGTCTCCCCCGCCGCGATCTCCCGGCTGATGGGCCAGGTCAGGGAGCCCAGCGGCCCGGAGCAGCTCACCGAGCGGGAGACCGAGGTGCTGACCATGCTCGCGCGCGGCAAGGCCAACAAGGAGATCGCCCACGATCTGCGGATCGGCCAGCAGACGGTGAAGACGTATGTGAGCCACATCCTGACCAAGCTCGGGGTGCACAGCCGGACCCAGGCGGCGGTCTACGCGGTGCAGTCCGGCCTGGTGCCCGCGGGTGAGCTCACTCCTCCGGAAGCAGTGGAGTCGACGACGAGGGAGCAGTGGTGGTCGGCGTGATCAGTACACGATGGACCCCGGCCCGGCGGAGGCGGAGCGCCACCGCGCTCGCCGAGGTCACCCGACACATCCTGGCGGGCGAGACCGCCGATGCCACGCTCCGGCTGATCGCCCGCCGGGTGCGTGAGCTCCTGAGCGCCGATATGGCCCGGGTGATGGTGCTGGAGCCGGGCGACGTCCTGACGATACGGGCCACCGACGGCGCCCCGTGGACCGCGCCGAGCGGACCGCTGACGCCCGGCGGCTCCTCCCCCGCCCGCCAGGCGATCCGCGCCGGACGGCCCACGGTCTCCGGCGACGAACGGCGGCCGCGCCGACGTGGCCGGGCCCCCCGGCACGCGGTCCCGGCCTCGGTGCTGGACGTGCCGCTGCTGGTGCGCGGCCACCCCGTGGGGGTGATCGAGGTGGCGAACCGCGGCGGTGGGCGCCGGCTCACCCACGCCGATGTGAGCACCGTGGGGCTCTTCGCGGCGGCCGCGGGGCATGCGGTCGCCCAGATCCGGCACCGGGAGCATCTGCGGCGGCTGGCGTCGGCGGCGGCCGGGCCGGGCACCAACG
>NZ_JAAAYH010000590.1:0-4334 GCF_018035285.1 Streptomyces sp. MK37H
GAGATGGCGCTCGCGCAGCTCCTGGTCGCGTGCCCCCAGCCCCTCCTCCGGGGCCAGGCACAGCACGCCGACCTTTCCGGAGTGGCGGTTGCGGTGGACGTCCTGGGTGGCCGTGCCGACCGCCTCGAGCGGATAGACCTTGGAGAGCGTGGGGTGCACCATCCCCTTCTCGATCAGCCGGTTGGCCGCCCATGCCTCCCGGTAGTTGGCGAAGTGGGTGCCGATGATGCGCTTGAGCGCCATCCACAGATAGCGGTTGTCGTACTCATGGCGGTAGCCGGACGTCGAGGCGCAGGTGACGATCGTTCCACCGCGCCGCGCCACGAACACACTGGCGCCGAAGGTCTCCCGGCCGGGGTGCTCCACGACGATGTCCGGGTCGTCGCCGCCGGTGAGTTCGCGGATCCGGGATCCGAAGCGCTTCCACTCCTTGGGGTCGGGCGTGGTCGCGTCCTTCCAGAAGCGATAGCCCTCCTCGGCCCGGTCGATGACCAGCTCGGCCCCCATGGAGCGGACGAGTTCGGCCTTGCGCCGCCCGGAGACCACGCACACCGGGATCGCCCCGCCGTTGACGGCCAGCTGGGTCGCGTACGAGCCGAGGCCTCCGGCCGCGCCCCAGATGAGGGTCACATCGCCCTGTTTCATCTGGGCGCCGTTGCGGGAGACGAGCTGCCGGTACGCGGTGGAGTTGACCAGGCCGGAGGACGCGGCCTCCTCCCAGGTGAGGTGGGCGGGCATCGGCATCAGCTGGTTGGCCTTGACCAGCGAGAGTTCGGCGAGCCCGCCGTAGTTGGTCTCGAAGCCCCAGATGCGCTGCTCGGGGTCGAGCATGGAGTCGTCGTGGCCGTCCGGTGCGCGCAGTTCGATGGACAGGCAGTGGGCCACCACCCGGTCGCCCGGCTTCCAGTGGCGCACCCCGGGCCCGGTGCGCAGCACCACACCGGCCAGGTCGGAGCCCAGCACGTGGTAGGGCCGGTCGTGGCGGGCCGCTCCGGGGTCGTCGGTGCGTGCGTAGCGCTCCAGGAAGCCGAAGGTCGGCAGCGGTTCGAAGATGGCGCTCCAGACGGTGTTGTAGTTGATCGCGCTGGCCATGACCGCGATCACCGCCTCACCCGGGCCCGGTTCGGGTGTGGGCACCTCGCGGATGTGGAGCGACTTCTGGGGGTCCTTGTCCTTGGTGGCCATGCCCTCGAACATCTCGGATTCCTCTTTGAGGATCACCGCGCCCCGATAGGACTCGGGAAGGTCCAAGGCGGCGAAGTCCGCGGCCACCGCATCTTCTGCCAGCACGGCGCTGATGATGTCCTGCATGACATGTCCTCCGATGTACCGCTCCGGGCACTGTGTGTCCCGGAGGCTATGGCAGCGGCCACGATCCGAATAACCCCTAGCTCCGCGCAGGTCGCGCCCCCTAGGCGCCCCCCTATACGGCCAGGGAGTGCAGACAGGCGATGAGCGTGCGGGCCTCGACGTTGACGTAATGGCTGTGGCGGATCAGGTCGAGCAGCTGACGCACCGCCATCCAGCGGTAGTGCGGCGGCTCCTCGGGGACGGCGCTCATCTCCGTCTCCACGACCAGATAGCGGTTGAAGGCGTGGAAGAAGCGGCCGCCCTCCTCGGAGAGCACGGTGTCGAACCGCACCCGGTCGGCCGGAGCCTCCACCACCTCCTTGAGGAACGGCGGCGTGGCCCCCTCGGGCAGATGGGTGTAGTTGCGCGGGGTGCACTGCACGGTGGGGGCCAGCTCCACCACGTCCGTGTAGCCGGGTTCGGCGCGGGCCTGCACCAGCACATGCGGCACCTTGTCGGCGTAGGCCAGCAGAAAGGCGGCCACGCCCGGTCCATGGGGCTCGATCATGGGCTGGGTCCAGCCGCCCACCTCGCGGCCGCCCGCCGTCACGTCCACGGCCATCACGCTGAAGAAGCGGCCGCTCTCATGGGAGATGCGGTGGGCGTTGCGGTGCCAGCCGGTGGTTTCCCGCAGCGGTATCCGCTTGGTGAACACCTCGCGCTCGGTGCGCAGTCCGGTGATCCAGCTGAGGATGTCGGCGTCACGGTGGAGGACGTGCCGCCCCGGCCGTTCCGCCTCCGCGGTCCCGGGTGATCCGGCTGTCGGGAAGGTCTCCTCCGGGTCCAGCGGGGAGTGCGGCAGACAGGCCAGGACGCTGCGTGCGTCCATGTTCACCAGATCCTCCACGGCCAGCAGATGGTGCAGCTGGGCCAGCGTCAGCCAGCGGAAGCCGTCGCGCACCTCGACGTCCTCGTCCGGCGCGACCTCGACCAGCATATTGCGGTTGCGCTTGCGGAAGAACCAGCTGCCCTGCTCCGACTGGCGGACGTCGGCGAGCACCCGGTGCCGTTCCGTCCGCTGGAAGTACTCCAGATACGGCACCGCCCGGCCCCTGTGCACCCGGGTGTAGTTGCTGCGGGTGGCCTGGACGGTGGGCGACAGCTGGAGCCCGCCGTGGTTGCCCGGCTCCATCTTGGCCTGCATCAGGAAGTGCGGTACGCCGTCGAAGTCCTTGACCAGGATGCCCAGGATGCCGATCTCGGGCTGGTGGAGGATCGGCTGGCTCCACTCCTCCACCGGCGCCCCGGGCATCCGCACCCGGATGCCCTCGACGGTGAAGAACCGGCCGGTCTCATGGACGAGGTTATGGGTGTCCGGCGCGAAGTCCCAGCCGCGCATCGCCTCGAACGGGATGATCTCGATCCGGGACTCGTCGGCGTCGACGCGCTCGCGGAACCAGCGCTGGAAGTCGGCGAGCAGGGTCACCGAGCTGTCGACGGTGGCGGCGGAGCGGATCAGCCGCTCCTGGAGCGTGCTCACCACGCCCACGCCTCCGGTCCGGGGCCGCCGTTGCCGATCGGCGGGAACAGCCGGTCCAGTTCGGCCAGCACCTCGTCGGACAGCGTCAGCTCCATGGCCTTGAAGGCCCCTGTCAGCTGGTCCAGACTGCGCGGCCCGATGACCGGCGCGGTGATGCCGGGGCGCCCCATCACCCAGGCAAGACCCACCTCGGCCGGGTCGGCGCCGAGGCCGTCGCACAGCTTCTCGTACGCGGCGACGGCGTCCCGGTGGACCTCCAGCGCCTGGGCGGCGCGGCCCTGGGCGGTCTTCATCGCGGTGCCGTCGGCCAGCTTGCGCAGCGCCCCGCTGAGCAGCCCGCCGTGCAGCGGCGACCAGGCGAGCACCCCGACCCCGTACCGCTGGGCGGCGGGGATCAGCTCCAGTTCGATATGGCGGGTGACGAGGTTGTACACGCTCTGCTCGGAGACGATGCCGAGGAAGTGGCGGCGGGCCGCGGCCTCCTGGGCCTCGGCGATGTGCCAGCCGGCGAAGTTGGACGAGCCGACGTAGCGCACCTTGCCCTGCCGGGTCAGCGTCTCCATCGCCTGCCACACCTCCTCCCAGGGGGCGTGGCGGTCGATGTGGTGCATCTGGAACAGGTCGATCCAGTCGGTGCCCATCCGGCGCAGCGAGTCCTCGCAGGAGGCGATGATGTGCCGGGCGGACAGCCCCGAGTCATTGGGCCAGTCGGTCATCGGGTTGAAGACCTTGGTGCCCAGCACGACCTTCTCGCGCCGTCCGCCTCCTCCCGCGAACCAGCCGCCGAGGAACTCCTCGGTGTAGCCCTTGTGCTTCTGCCAGCCGTACTGGTTGGCGGTGTCGATGAAGTTGACCCCGCGGTCCAGGGCGGTGTCCAGGATCGCGTGGCTCTCCTCGTCGCTCGCCCTGACCCCGAGGTTCAGGGTGCCCAGGCACAGTCGGCTCACCTTGAGGGCGGTGCGGCCGAGATAGGTGTACTGCATCAGTGTCCTTCGGTACGGGCCGCCGCGGCAGCCGGTCGGCTCGAGGTGGCGGAGGCGGCCCACAGGTCGTGGAGGGATTCCTTGAGGGCCACCTTCGGGGACCAGCCCATGAGCCGCCGGGCGAGGCGGATGTCGGCCTGGGTCCAGCTGCCGCCCTTGCTGTGCACGGCGCCGCTCTCCTCGCGCACCAGACGGTCGGGGACCTGGGAGGCGGCGATCAGCAGCCAGGCCAGTTCGCGCATGCCGAAGGCGTCGCCCTGCCCGATGTTGAGCACCCGGCCGGTCACCGGGCTGCTCGCGGCCAGCACCACGGCCTCGGCGACATCGCGGACGTCGATGAAGTCGCGCCGGTCGTCGACGAGGGTGACGGCGAGCGGAGCGTCCTCGGTGGTGTGGCGCAGCCGGTGGGCGAGCCCGCCGAGGAAGCTGCCCCGGGGGGTGCCCGGTCCGCAGACGTTGGTGACGCGCAGCACGCAGCCGTCGATACGGCCCGCGTCCGCGGCGCCCAGGACGATCCGGCT
>NZ_JAAAYH010000591.1:0-4318 GCF_018035285.1 Streptomyces sp. MK37H
GCCGGTGCTGGTCGCGGTTGACCGCGAAGACCGTCACCGCGCCGGTGGACTCGTCGAGGACGGCGGTGGCGTGCAGCAGCGGCACCTCGCCGTAGCCGGCGGTCTCGTACGTCGGGCTGTCGACGTCGACCCGCAGCACCCGCCCGCGCCCGTGCGCCGACGCCTGTGCGAAGGGGTAGAAGGTGGTCTGCCGCCAGGCGGGGCCGCCCGGTTCGGTCATGATCGGGGCGATGACGTTGACCAGCTGGGCGAGGCAGGCGACGGTGACGCGGTCGGCGTGGCGGAGCAGGGCGATCAGCAGTGAGCCGACCACGACGGCGTCGGTGACGGAGTAGTTGTCCTCCAGGAGGCGCGGGGCCTCCTCCCAGTTGAGCGGCTCGGCGTTGTGGTAGTGGGTCTGGTACCAGACGTTCCACTCGTCGAAGGAGAGGTTGATCTTCTTCTTCGACTTCAGCCGGGCGCCGATGTGATCGCAGGTGGCGACGACGTTCTCGATGAAGGACTCCATGTCCACGGCCGAGGCGAGGAAGGAGTCGCGGTCGCCGTCGCGCTCCTCGTAGTAGGCGTGCAGGGAGATGTGGTCCACCAGGTCGTAGGTCCCCCCCAGGACCGTCGCCTCCCAGGTGGCGAACGTCGGCATCGACTGGTTGGAGCTGCCGCACACCACCAGCTCCACGTCCGGGTCGATCTGCCGCATCGCGCGGGCGGTCTCGGCGGCGAGCCGTCCGTACTCCTCGGCGGTCTTGTGGCCGGTCTGCCAGGGGCCGTCCATCTCATTGCCCAGGCACCACAGCCCGATGCCGTACGGGTCCTTGTCGCCGTGGCCGATCCGGAGGTCGGCGAGGGCGGTGCCGGACGGGTGATTGGCGTACTCCTGCAGCTCAAGGGCCTCGGCGACGCCGCGGGTGCCGAGGTTGAGCGCCATCATGGGCTCGCCGTCGACCTTACGGACGAAGTCGATGTACTCGGAGAGCCCGAACCGGTTGGTCTCGGTGGACCGCCAGGCCAGGTCGAGCCGGCGCGGCCGCTCCTCGACCGGCCCGACACCGTCCTCCCACTTGTAGCCGGAGACGAAGTTGCCCCCCGGGTACCGGATGACGGTGACGCCCAACTCCCGGATCAGCGCGAGGACATCGGTACGCAGCCCGGCCTCGTCGGCGGCCGGGTGGCCCGGTTCATGGATGCCGGTGTAGACGCAGCGTCCGAGGTGTTCGACGAACGAGCCGAAGAGTCGGGGGTTGACGTCGCCGACGGCGAAGGCGGGGTCGAGGGTGAACCGGGCGGAATCGGTCTGCGGCATGACGGCCCATCTCTTCGGGTGTCGCGACTGCGCGTGTGCGGGAGCGCGCGAGCGCGCGACTATTCGACATATCGACCAGCGCTCGTTTCTTCGAACGCGACCGTAAGATCTCGCCACGGCGTGCGTCAATGGCAGGACGGCGTCGGGGTGTCCGAGCCGGGCGGCCCGCGCTGGGGGGATATCCCCCTTCCGATCCTGGGGTGCGCCGGATCGCACCCCGCCGGGGGCGAAATTAGCGTTCGGCCATGACTTCTACTCCGCGAAGGCACCTCGCCGTGGCACTTGGTGTCGCCACCCTGCTCGCCGCCGAGGTGGCCACCGCCGTCGCCCGGCCCGCCGGTCCCTCCCCCGGGGAGCGGTTGCGCCAGGACACCGAGGCGATCCACGCCCTCGGTGTCAGTGGTGTGCAGGCCCGCGCGATCGCGCCCGACGGCCGGCAGTCGGTCGCCACCAGCGGCACCGCCGACCTGAAGACCGGCCGCCCGGTCCCTTCCGACGGCTACTTCCGTATGGCCAGTACGTCCAAGACGCTGGTCGCCACCGTGGTCCTCCAGCTGGAGGCCGAGGGCGAGCTCTCGCTGGACGACACCGTCGACCACTGGCTGCCAGGAGTGGTGCGGGGCAACGGCAACGACGGCAGCCGGATCACCCTCCGCCAACTGCTCCAGCACACCAGCGGCATCCACGACGACCTGCCCGGATACACCACTCCGGAGGAGTACTACCAGCAGCGCCACGACGTCCACGGCCCCGAGCAGCTGGTTGCCCGCGCCATGGCCCACGCGCCGGACTTCCCGCCCGGCGAGGGCTGGGCGTACTCCAACACCGGCTATGTCCTGCTCGACATGATCATCCAGAAGGCCACCGGTCACCCCGCCCACCAGGAGGTCGAGAACCGCGTTCTGCGCCCGCTCGGCCTCGACCGGACCCGGTGGATGGGCACCTCGCCCACCGTGCCCCGGCCGCACGCCCGGGCCTACCAGCTCTTCGGCCCCGGTTCGGTGGTGGACGTCACCGACCAGATACCGGTGGACCACGAGAACCTTTCGTGGGTCACGACCACGCGGGACGAGAACCGCTTCCTCCGCGCGCTGCTCGCGGGCCGCCTGCTGCCGCCGCGGCAGCTCGCCGAGATGAAGCGGACCGTCCCCGTGAGCGCGGAGGCCCAACGGCTGTGGCCCGGCGGCCGATACGGGCTCGGCCTGGTCGAACGCCCCCTGAGCTGCGGCGGAACCTACTGGAGCCACGAGGGCGGGGACGGCGGCTACATCACCCTCAACGGCGTCACCGACGGCGGCGGGCGAAGCGCCGTGGTCTCCATGTCCGAGGCACGCGGCGACACCCCGGAGCACATCCTGGACCAGGAGAACGCGGCCGGCGCCCTGATCGACCACGCACTGTGCGCCGGGAGCCCCGGCACCCGGTGAGCGGAGGCGCTGGGAGGTCGGGCCTCCGTGCTCGCTCAGCCGGTGTAAAGGATCCGAAAGCGATCGGTTTCCGCCGGATCCCGATCGACGACCTGGATGGGCGGCCAAGTCCATTGCCACACGCTGATGCCTGGTGTGCGGGAGAACCGGATCCGCCCGCGGGTGCCTTCGACCGCGACGCGCGGCCAGGACGCGGCGATGCGCGCCCGGTCCGTGCCCTGCGCACGCAGCACCTCGGCGAGGACGGCGACCGTGTCGTAGCCCTCGAAGGCGACGAAGGAGGGCGCTGCGGCCAGCCGTTCGCGGAGGGCCGCCTCGACCCGTGCGCCGAGTGGGCTGAGGCGCTCGGGCAGATAGCGCAGGAACGGGATCGCGGCGCCGTCGTCGCCCAGCGACGTCGCCCACTCGGCGAACTCCGGCTGCCCGGCCGGAGCCCCCATCATGATCTCGGCGAGGCGCTGGTCGCGGCGGACCGACTTCACGAGCGACACCGCCGGCTCCGGGTGGCCGGTCAGAAGAAGGAGGGCTGTCGCGCGATGGGCGACGAGTTCGTCGCACACGGCCGCGGGGGCGAGCGCGCGCATGTCGAGTTCGATGACGGTGCCACCGCGTGGAGCGAGGTGGTCCCGCAGAATGCCGGCCCCGGACGCCCAGTAGACACTCGGCTCGGCTGCCACGGCGATACGACGGTGGCCCGCGCCGAGGAGGAAGTCCGCGTAGATCCGCCAGCCGTGGGACTGCGCCGGGGCGAGGCGCGCGACCCGGTCCGTGGGCTGTTCGGTGAGCGCGTCGAGAACCGCTGACGAGCAGAGGAACGGCAGGCCGAGGGCGTCGGCCCGGGCGGCGGCGGCGCGAGCGACGACGCTGTGATACTCCCCCGCCACGGCGGCCACGCCCAGGCGGGCCAATTCGTCCACGGCCGCCGCGGCCTTCCGCGGATCGGCCGCGGTGTCCCGGACCACCAGCTCAAGTGGTCTTCCGGCGATCCCGCCGTCGTCGTTGACATCGCGTACGGCCAGCTCAAGGCCCGCGAGCACATGTTGACCCGCCTCGGCCCAGCCGGGCCGAGTCAGCGGAACGAGAGCTCCGATCCGGACGGATGATCCGTCTCGCCGTGGCGGGCGCGCCTGGGTGACCATGCCGGACATCGCATCCGCCACCATCGCCGACAGGCAACCGATTATGCGTTCGCTGCCCCGCCGGGCACCTCGCCCCGCTCCCTACGACGGGCGGATGCCGGTGTTGGACAGCCTCAGCCGGAGCTCCCGCTCCTGGTCGCCCGCCACCGCGCCCTGCTCGCGTACGTCGAAGGCGCGGGCCAGGACGTCCGCCATCTGCCGCACCTGGAGGGGGCCGCCCTGGAGGTCGGCGGTGACGGGGGCCGTCAGGGAGGCCGGGCGCGGCTCCGCGCGTGGGTCGGCCACCTCGAAGACGGACGTCCACACCGTGGGCCGCCCCTCCCCCGCGTCCTGCGGAAGATTCGCCGTCGCCTGGTCGGACGCGTAAGCCGTGCGCAGCACACCGAAGACGGCCTCGGCGTCGTCCCGCGAGATTCCGCTCACCGCCACCAGCACCTGCGCGGCGGACCGGG
>NZ_JAAAYH010000592.1:0-4283 GCF_018035285.1 Streptomyces sp. MK37H
GCGAGTCCGACCGCCATCCAGGCGCCGAAGGCGATCCAGGTGTCGGCCCCCAGCCCGTACATCACATACCCGCAGCAGGCCACTCCCAGCAGGGGTGTCACGGGCGCGAGCGGCACCCGGAAGCTGCGTGGCGCGTCCGGCTTGCGCCGGCGCAGGATCAGCACGGCCAGGTTGACCAGGGCGAAGGCGAAGAGGGTGCCGATGCTGGTGGCGTCGGCGAGGTCGCCGAGCGGGATGAGCGCGGCGAGGAGGGCGACGAAGGCGGAGACGATGACGGTGCCCGCGCGCGGCACTCCGGTGCGCCGGTGGACCCTGGAGAAGAGGCCGGGGACGAGCCCGTCGCGGGACATCGAGAACAGGATGCGGATCTGCCCGTACTGCACGGTGAGGACCACGCTGGTGGTGGCGACGACCGCGCCGATGGACAGCAGGACCGGCCACAGCTCGCCGCCACCGACGGAGCGGACGAGGACCTGGCTGAGCGTGGCCTCGGTGCCCTCGAACCGCTGCCAGGGCATCGCGCCGACCGCCGCCAGCGCGACCGCGCAGTACAGGGCGGTGACCAGCCCGAGCGAGAGGACGATGGCGCGCGGCAGATCGCGCTGCGGGTGCTTGGCCTCCTCCCCCGCCGTGGAGGCGGCGTCGAAACCGATGTAGGAGAAGAAGAGCGAGGAGGCGCCCGCGGTCATCCCGGCCGTGCCGAGGGGGAAGAGCGGCCGGAAGTTCCCGGCGTGGAAGGCGGTGAAGGCCACCGCGCAGAAGATGACGAGCGCGGCCAGCTTCACCGCCACCATCACGGTGTTGACCACGGCGCTCTCCCGGGCGCCGCGCAGCAGCACCACCATGGCGAGGACGACGATGGCGGCGGCGGGGACGTTCAGCACCCCGCCGTCGCCGGGCGGGGCGGCGAGCGCGTCGGGCAGGGTCCAGCCGACGGTCAGCTGGAGCAGTTCGTTGACGTACTGGCCCCAGCCGACCGCGACCGCCGCCACGGAGACCCCGTACTCGAGGATCAGACACCAGCCGCACACCCAGGCCACCAACTCGCCCAAGGTGGCGTAGGTGTAGCTGTACGAGGACCCGGCGCCCGGGATCATGCCCGCGAGCTCGGCGTAGGACAGGGCGGAGAACAGCGCGGTGACCCCGGCGAGGACGAAGGAAAGCACCACCGCCGGGCCTGCCTGGGGCACCGCCTCGCCGAGCACCACGAAGATCCCGGTGCCGAGTGTGGCGCCGACGCTCAGCAGGGTGAGCTGAGTCAGGCCCAGGGTGCGGCGGAGCGGACCGCCACCGGCCTCGGCGACCAGCTCCGCCACCTCCCGGCGGCGGGTCAGCCTGCCGACCGGGCCGGTGGCCTGCCCCGGGGCCCGCCGGCCGTGCGGTTGTGTTCGCACACCGTTCACATTGCCTCCCTTGTCCGCGCCGCCGCGCTGTACGGCCCCTGATGATGCGGAAGGGAGCGGGCGGGGAGGTGCACGCATCGGCCAAAGACCCGCCCGTGGCTTTGACCGTTCGGCCAAGGCCCGGTCGCGGCTACGCCGTCCGCGAGCGGTTGAGCAGCGCCAGGGAGCAGATGAGGGACACGGCCACCAGCACCATCTGGTAGATCACGACGGGCACGATCGATCCGCCGGTCGAGTGCAGCAGCCACTCGCCGACCAGGGGGGCCGTACCGCCGATGAGCGCCGAGCACAGTTGGTAGGAGAGGGAGATACCGGTGTAGCGCACGGAGATCGGGAAGGCGGCGGCCAGCAGTCCGGCCAGGATCGCGTAGTTCATCGCGCCGGTGATGCCCAGCAGACAGATGCCAAGCCCCACGACGACCGGCTGGGTCGTCGAGACACAGGCGTACATCACCGGCACGAGAAGGAAGTTGAGGCTCAGCAGGGCCGCCACGGTGCGGCGCGGGCCGAAGCGGCCGGCCAGCACCACCCCGAAGGGCTGGGTGATGAACTGCAGGACGCTGTAGACGAGCAGCACATTCAGCATGGTGGAGCGCTCCATGCCGAGGCTGTCGGTGGACCAGGACAGGACGAAGGTGGTGATGAAGTAGGTGGCGGCGATGCCGATGGAGCTGGCGAGCACACCGAGCGCGAGGGATCCGGGGTGGCGGGTGATCAGCTCCCGCAGGGGCACCTTGGCGACCCGCTTCTCGTCGCGCAGCCGGGCGAACTCCGGGGACTCCTCGACCTTGAGCCGCACCACCAGGCCGATGACCACCATCACGGCGGAGAAGAGGAACGGCACGCGCCAGCCCCAGGCGTCGAAGTCGTCGTCCGGCAGCTGGGTGAGCAGCGCGAACATCCCGGTGGCCAGGATCGATCCGGCCGGTGACCCCTGCTGGGCGAAGGCGCCGAAGGACAGCGCCTTCTCCTTGGGCGCGTGTTCGCTGGCGATGAGGACGGCGCCGCCCCATTCGCCGCCCACCGCGATGCCCTGCACCATGCGCAGCAGCACCAGCGCGATGGGCGCGGCGACGCCCACCTCGTCGTAGCCGGGGAGCAGCCCGATCAGGGTGGTGGCGATGCCCATCATCAGCAACGTGGTGACCAGGGTCTTCTTCCGGCCGATCCGGTCGCCGAGGTGGCCGAAGACGATGCCGCCGATCGGCCGGGCGAGGAAGCCGAGCCACAGGCTGCCGAACGCCTGCAGCGCGCCGGTGGTGTCACCACCGCCGCCGAAGAAGATCTTGCCGAGGACGAGCGCGGAGGCGGTGGAGTAGATGTAAAAGTCGTACCACTCGACGGTGGTGCCGATGAACGAGGCGAGACCGGCCTTGCGGGCGGTCCGCTCGCGGTCGGTGGCCGGGGCGCGGTCCGTGGCCGCGGCGGTGGCGGTGGGCTTGCTCATGGTCAGCGTCCGGATATGCGGTCGGCGAGACGGGCGATGGGCGATGTGGTGGTGCGGCCGGAGGACTCCGAGCGGTCGGCGGCGCGGTACGCGGCGTACATGCCGTGCACTCCGATCCACCGGAACGGTTCGGGCTCCCAGCGCCGGGTGCGGTGGCCGACCCAGGGCAGCGCGGTCAGCTCGGTGGAGTGGCCGAGCAGCAGATCGCGCAGGGTGCGTCCGGCGAGGTTGGTGGCGGCCACGCCGTGGCCGACGTATCCCCCGGCGAAGCCGACGCCGGTGGCGGGGTCGTAGCCGATCGAGGCGCACCAGTCGCGGGGCACGGCCAGCACCCCCGACCAGGCGTGGTCGATGGCGGCCTCGGCGGTGTCCGGGAAGAGGCCGGTGAGGATCCGCCGCAGGGCGCGCACGGTGTCCGCGCTGGTCTGCCCCGCCCGGTCGGTGCGGGAGCCGAACTTGTAGGGCACTCCGCGGCCGCCGATGGCGATACGGCCGTCCGCGGTGCGCTGTCCGTAGGTGTAAGCGTGGGTGGCGTCGCTGAGGAGTTCCTGCCCCTCCCAGCCGAGCCGCTTCCACAGCTCGTCGGGGAGCGGTTCGGTGACGATCATCGAGGAGTTCATCGGCAGCCAGGTGCGCCGCTCGCCCTCGATACCGCTGGTGAAGCCCTCGGTGGCGCGGACGATCCGGCCCGCGCGGATGGCGCCGAACGGGGTGCTGACCCGGCCGGGGGCGATGGCGGTGACCGGGGTGGACTCCAGAATCCGCACACCCCGCGCCGCCACCGCGCCAGCCAGGCCGCGCACCAGTTTGGCCGGGTGGACCCGGGCGCAGTGCGGATTGTGGTAGCCGGCCAGCGCCCCGTCCAGGCGCAGCCGCTCGGCGAGCCGGGGTGCGCTCAGCCACTCCAGGTCCTGCCCGCCCCAGTGGCGCAGCTGGTCGTACGCCGCGCGCAGCCGGGGCAGTTGGGCGGCGCCATGGGCGACGGTGAGATAGCCGCTCTTGACGATGTCGGCCTCGATGCCCTCGGTACGGGCCACCGAGATCACCTCGTCGACGGTGTGGATCATCTCCCGCTGGAGGGCGGTCACGGCCTCGCGCCCGCGTTTCCTCGCATAGGTCCCGGCCGATCCGGCGATCTTGCAGCTGAGCCAGCCGGCGTTCCGCCCCGAGGCGCCGAATCCGGCGAACTCCCGCTCCACGACGGTGATGTCGAGATCGGGGGCGGCCTGTTTGAGGTAGTACGCGGTCCACAACCCGGTGAAGCCCCCGCCCACGACGCACACATCGGTGGCGAGGTCACCGTCGAGCGGCGGACGCCGTTCGGGGAAGCCGGTCTGGCGGTACCAGAAGGACACATTTCCGTTCAGCACTGCGGCACTCAGCCAATCGTGGTCGAACGGCCGCTGGTCGGGCGGCCTGGGATGGCCCCGGTT
>NZ_JAAAYH010000593.1:0-4279 GCF_018035285.1 Streptomyces sp. MK37H
TGTGGCTGCGGCTGTGGCTGCGCCGCGGATGCTGTGTGATCTGCCAGGTCGGGGACGGCTGCCACGAAGCGCCCCGGCCGCGCCCCAGCGACCCCGACGCCGAGAGCGGTCGCGGGCTGTTCCTCGTCGCCGCGCTCGCCGACGCCTTCGGCACCCGCATCACCAGGGCCGGAAAGGTCATCTGGTTCCGGCGCCGCGTCCGGGACGACCGGCTCCCGGCACCCCGCACCACCCCCGCCGTCGATTACCGGCCAGTAGTCCCCCTGTCCGCTGAGTGATATCTTTGCGTGCGTGGCACAAGATGGTGGTCTAGCTCTCGTCCGTAAGTCCGTTGAGGTCCTCGACCTGCTCGCGGCGAGAGGCGAGGCGACGGCCGCGCAGCTCGCGGAGGAGCTGGGTGAGCCCCGCAGCTCGGTGTACCGGTTGCTGTCGAGCCTCCAGGGCCTGGACATGGTGGAGGGCGGCAGCCGACGCGGCACCTTCCGTCTGGGATTCCATCTGCTCACCCTCGGCACCGCCGTGGTGGAGCGTTTCGACGAGCGGCGGTTCGCGCAGCCGGTGATGGAGCGCCTCCACGACGAGACCGGCGAGACGGTGTACCTGTGCGTCCAGCGCGGCCGTGAGGCGGTGTGCATCGAGCGGCTGGACGGCCGGCGGGTCCAGTCCCTGGCCCTGAAGCTCGGCGGTGCGCTGCCGCTGCACGCCGGCGCGGCCTCCCGCGCCCTGCTGGCCTTCCAGGACCGCTCGGCCTGGTCGGACTACCTCGGGCAGGGGCCCCTGGAGCGGTTCACCCCCTCCACCCCGGTCACGGCGGACACGCTGGTCCCCGTGCTGGAGCAGACCTCCGAGAGCGGGATCTCCGTCAGCGACCAGGACGTGACGGTCGGCGTGGCCGCGCTCGGCGTCCCGATCCTGGACTACCGGGGGCAGGTGCGTGCCGCGCTGTCCATCAGCGGGGTCCGGGAAGCGATCCTCGGCACGGAGGCGGCCGGTCTGCGCAAGCGGCTGGTCGAGGCCGGCCAGGAGATTTCGCGGGCGCTGGGCTGGCAGGCCGTCCCCGGCACCGTCGCCGACTTCGGCTGACGGAAGGGACGGACGGCCCACAACACAGCGCCCGCCCCGGAGGAATCCCGGGGCGGGCATCTTTGCGCTTACCGGCTCTGGGCGAGCAGTGCCTCGCGGGCCTCTGCCTCGACTCCGGGGGCGTCCAGCCGGTAGTGCCGGTACAGATGGGTGGGCGGGCCGATGAGGCTGTACTGGTCCCGGATCCCGTGGCGGTGCAGCCGGACCGGTACGCCATGCTCGCTGATCAGCTCGGCCACCGCACCGCCGAGACCGCCGAGCACATTATGCTCCTCCACCGTCATCAGCACCCCGGAACGCCGCGCGGCCGTCAGCACCGCCTCCTCGTCGAGTGGTTTGACGGTATGCATGTCCAGCACCCCGACGCTGTACCCCTCTGCGGTGAGCGCCGCCGCGGCTCCCAGGGCGGGGTGGACCATGGAGCCAGTGGCGATGAGAGTGAGGTCGCTCCCAGCGCCGTGCTCGACCGCCTTCCCGATCTCCAGGGTGGTGCCCGCCGGGTAGACATCGGGGTCCCGGCCACGGCCGATACGGAAGTAGACCGGGCCCGGGTGGTCCACCGAGGCGCGCAGCGCCGCGGCCAGGGCCGCGGTGTCGGCCGGTGCGACCACGGTGAGTCCGGCGATGCTCCGGGTGATGGCGAGGTCCTCGGTCGCGTGGTGGGAGGTCCCGTAGAAGCCCAGGGTGATGCCGGCGTGGTGGCCGATCAGCCGGACGGGCTGGCGGGTGTAGGCGACGTCGGTGCGGATCTGTTCGCAGGCCAGCAGGGCCATGAAGGACGCGAAGGTGGCGACGTAGGGCCGCAGGCCGGTGGTGGCCAGACCCGCCGCCGTGGACACCATGTGCTGCTCGGAGATGCCGAACTGCAGGTACTTGTCCGGGTGGCGGTCCTGGAAGCGCACCAGTCCGTTGGAGTACTTCAGGTCGGCGGTGCCCACGACCACGCGATGGCCCTCGTCGGCGAGGTCGGCGAGGGTGTCGCCGAGGACCTGAAGACCCGGAGCCTGCTCCAGCAGGCTCAGCAGATGCCAGGATTCCGGCTGCAGACCGGGTGCGACGCTCACCGTGCCCCCCGCAGTTCCGCCAGGGCGTTGGCCTCGTCCCGCTCGGCCAGCCAGCCCAGATGCCATCCGAACTCGGACTCCATGTAGGAAATCCCCTTTCCCTTCACGGTGTTGGCG
This sequence comes from Streptomyces sp. MK37H, assembly GCF_018035285.1. Lineage (NCBI taxonomy): Bacteria > Bacillati > Actinomycetota > Actinomycetes > Kitasatosporales > Streptomycetaceae > Streptomyces > Streptomyces sp. MK37H. The sequence goes on from NZ_JAAAYH010000593.1 coordinate 2,265, forward strand.
ACGACCACGGCCGGACGGTCCCGGCCGGTGTCCTCGGCCAGCGAGCGCAGCAGGGGCAGCAGGGCCGAGACGTCATGTCCGTCGACCTCGTGCGTCTGCCATCCGAACGCCCGCCACTTCTCCAGCAGCGGCTCGATCCCGGTCACGCCGTCGATACGGCCGTCGAGTGAGTGGTCGTTGCGGTCGACGATGGCCACCAGCCGTCCCAGCCGGTGATGCGCGGCGCCCAGGGCCGCCTCCCACACCTGCCCCTCATGCAGCTCCCCATCGCCCAGCAGGACGAACGTGGTGTACGGGCGGCCCTGGAGGCGGCCGCCCAGTGCCATGCCGGTCCCGGCCGACAGGGCATGGCCCAGCGACCCGGAGCTGAAGTCGATCCCCGGAATGCGGGTCATGTCCGGGTGGTCACCGAAGGCGTTCCCCAGGCGGGTGTATTCATCAAGCTCGGCCGCGTCGAAGAAGCCCCAGTCCGCCAGCAGCGGATACAGCGTGGCCGCCGCATGCCCCTTGCCGAACAGGAAACGATCACGGTCCGGCCAGTCCGGTTCACCGCGCCTGAGCCGCATCACCCCGTAGTAGAGCGTGGCCAGAATCTCCGCGCAGGAGAAACCCGACGCGTAATGCCCCGTCTTCGCGATCGAGATCAGCCGCACCGTCTCCAGACGGGCGAAGAGCGCCCGCTCCTCGATGTACTCGATCAGTTCCCGGTCCGCCGGCCCGGCCGGCGTCTGTGCAGTCATTCGGTGTCTCTCCCAGTCGGCGAGCTCCGTTGGCGAGCCCAGTCGGCGAGCTCCGTTGGCGGGCCCGGTCGGCGAGCCCGATCGGTGGCACGGCCGGGTCCGGTCCGCACCATCCTCGCCACCGGAAGTTACCACTCACTGGACACTGCGTCCATGCCATGAGAATGTCTCGGTGGTCGCCGTCACACCCGCCGCAGCGGGCCTTCTCAAAACCAAGGAGATGCGATGACCCTCCCCGATCGCCCCACGCCCCTGGCCACGCAGGAGTCGCGGGCCCCGGCCATCCGTCAGCGCCAGGTCCGTGTCACCGCGCCCCGGCAGGTGGCCCTCGTCGAGCGGAACCTCACCGGCCCCGCACCGGGCGAGGTCCGGGTCCGGGTCCGCGAAGTCGGCGTGTGCGGCAGCGATCTGAAGATGTGGTCGGGCGAGCACGCCGTGCTCATGCCCCCGTTGACCCTCGGGCACGAGGCGTGGGGGACCGTCGAGGAGAACGCCGCGGACACCGGTGCCACCGGCTCCGCACCGCTCACCCCCGGCACCTCCGTGGTCATCGTTCCCCCGGCCGGCTGCGGCACCTGCCACAACTGCGCGCGAGGGCGCGAGCAGCTGTGTGCGCGGATGCGGTTCGTCGGCGGCCAGATCGACGGGGCCATGGCCCGGTTCCTGACCGTCCCGCCGCACCACCTCCTGCCGATCGACCCCCGGGTGCCCGAAGAGCTGCGGGTCCTGATCGAACCGCTGGCGGTGGCCGTGCACGCGGTTGGCCGGGGCCGTGTCGACGCCGACGAGCAGGCCCTGGTGATCGGGGCTGGTCCCATCGGCGTCTTCTGCGCGCTCGTGCTCGCCGCCCGGGGCGTCGGCCAGGTGGTGGTGACCGACCGGGACCCGCTACGGCTCGACCTCGCCCGCCGGCTCGGTGTGGCGCACCGCGTGCGGACGACGGCCGCCCAACCGCTCCTCGCGGCCGGGGACCACCTCCGTCCCGAGGGGGCGGACGTGGTGTTCGACTGCGTGGGCTCCCAGGCCACCACCACGCAGGCGCTGACGGCGACCTGCCATGGCGGCCGCACCGTCCTGGTGGGCATCAGCCCCGCCGAACTGACCGTCGGCGGAGTGGCGCTCCAGCGCGGCGAACGCGAGCTCATCGGCGTCCAGATGTACCAGCGCGAGGACTTCCGCCACGCGATGGACCTGCTGGCCGAAGGGCTCGTCCCGGCCATCGACGGTCTCAAGCGCTCCCGGCCGCTCGGACAGGCCGGCGAACTCCTCGAGGAG
>NZ_JAAAYH010000594.1:0-4273 GCF_018035285.1 Streptomyces sp. MK37H
GCCCGCCGCAGGCGTCAAGACCCACCGGGCACCCGGTAAGCGCTCCGCTGGAAGTGCCCCGACCTGCCGTCGATCGTCTGCGGCGCCGTCGTGGCTGGTCGCGCAGTTCCCCGCGCCCCTTCAGTGCGCCCCTCAGCCGCCCACCGGGCCTCCTGGGTCGCCCGGATCGCCCGGTCCACCCGGGTCGCCGGGACCGCCCGGGCCGGGCTCGGTCGTCGGTCCGCCGGTGGGGAAGTCCGTCGGCGGGGTGGGGGTCGTCGGCTCGTCCGTCGGCAGGGTCGGCGGGGTATAGGTCGGCGCCGTGGGGACCGAGGTGTCCGGCGGCGCGCCGGTCGGGGGAGTGGTCACCACCGGCGGCGGGGAGCCCGGAGGCTGCTGGGTCTGGGAGCCGTCGGGGGCGTTCGCGCCGTCCTCCAGCCGCAGATCGAACTCGGCCGGTTCCTTGCCGTCCAGCGCCCCCGATGTGTACTGCGCCCAGATCTCGGCGGGGTAGCCGCCGCCGTTGATCCGCTCCAGCCCCGTCGCCCCGTACAGCGACTTCTGCACGCCCGTATTGGAGTCCTGGCCCATCACCGCGACCACGGTCGCCAGATCCGGGGTGTAGCCCGCGAACCAGGCGGCCTTGTCCTCCTCCGCGGTGCCGGTCTTGCCCGCGGCCGGGCGCTCGGCGGCCTGGGCGGCGGTGCCGGTGCCGCCGTCGACCACGCTCTGCAGTATCGAGGTGGTGGTGTCGGCGGCGCCGCGCGGAATGGCCTGGCGGCTCTCCCGCGCCGGGAGCTTGATCCGCGCGCCGTCCTTGGTGACCTCCTCGACCAGGCTGTACCGGCCGTGCTCACCGTGGTTGGCGAGGGTCGCGTACGCCTCGGTCATGTCCAGCACGCTCGCGGTGGCCGGGCCGAGCGCGATCGAGGGGGAGGCGTGCAGATCGGGGGTGCTCTTGGGGATGCCCAGGTCGATGGCGGTCTGCTTGACCTTGGCGGGGCCGACGTCCTCGGCCATCTGCGCGTACACCGAGTTCACCGAGTTGTCGGTGGCCGTGGTGACGTCGATGTCGCCGTAGTCCACGTCGTCCTCGTTGGCGGGGGCGTAGCCGGTGGGCCCGTCGGAGCCGATGACCTCGCGCTTGTTGTCGCCGTTGTAGAGGGTGTCCGGGGTGATCGTCTGGCCGTCCTGGGTGGTGGCCCCGTAGCGCACCGCCGAGGTGAAGACGAATGGCTTGAAGGTGGACCCCACCTGGTAGTCACGGCGGGTCGCGTTGTTGACGAACTGCTTGGTGTAGTCGATCCCGCCGTAGAGGGCGACCACCTTCCCGGTCTTCGGATCGATCGAGGCGCCGCCCGCGCGGACATAAGCGTCGACCTTGCGGTCCTTGCTGAGCTTGCTCATCAGCCGGTCGCGGACGGCCTCCGCGAAGGCGTCCTGCTTGTCCTTGTCGATCGTGGTGGTGATGCGGTAGCCGCCGCGGGCCAGGGTCTGCTCGTCGATGATCCCGTTGCTGGTGAGGTAGTCCTCGACGGCCTCGATGAGATAGCCGCGCTGGCCGGACATGCCGGAGGGGGCCTTGGCCTCGGAGGGCCCGGGGAAGGTCATCTTCTGCCGCTCGGCCCTGGTCAGCCAGTGCTTCTTCACCATGCCGTCCAGGACGTAGTTCCAGCGGGCCGTGGCCCGGCCCTTGTTCTGCGGATGGGCGACGATGTCGAAGGAGCTGGGGGCGTTCAGCAGGGTGGCGAGATACGCGCCCTGGGCGGTGTTGAGCTCGCCGATGTCCTTGCCGTAATACGCCTGGGCGGCGGCCTGGATGCCGTAGGCGTTGCGCCCGAAGTAGCTGGTGTTGAGGTAGCCCTCCAGGATCTTGTCCTTGCTCACCTCGCGGTCCAGCTTGATCGCGATGAAGAACTCCTTGACCTTGCGGGAGACCGTCTGCTCCTGGTCCAGGTAGTAGTTCTTCACATACTGCTGGGTGATGGTGGAGCCGGACTGCTTGCCCTTGCCGGTGGCGGTGTTCCAGGCGGCCCGGATCATCGCCTGGGGGTCGATGGCCGACTCCGCGTAGAAGTCCCGGTCCTCGGCCGCCAGCACCGCGTGCTGGATCCGCTTGGGCACCTGGCTCAGCTGGACGTTCTCCCGGTTGACCGTGCCCTCGCGGGCCAGCTGGGAGCCGTCGGAGTAGAGGAAGACATTGCTCTGGGCGATGGCGGCCTTGTTGGCCGGGGGGATCTCGACGAGCAGATAGCCGGTGACGAGCCCGCCCGCGATCAGCAGGACGATCAGCAGGAAGCCCCCGAGGACCATGCGCCAGGTGGGCAGCAGACGGCGCCATCCGGTGCGTTGGGGACGCCCTTTTCTGCCCTTGGCCGGTTTGCCCGTCGGCAGGCCGTCCGCGCGGTGCGGCGTGTCGTGGTTGCCATCGTCGGTGCCGGGCCGGTCACCCGTTCCGGTCGCGGCACCATCGATCAACTGGGGCTCGTCGCTCATGTCTCCTGAGACTCCTCGGCCGCCGTCGAGGGTTGCGCGGCGGCGGGATCGTGCACGGTCGGGCGATTCGCGTCGTACGCCCGATAAAACACTGTCGCATCATCCGTTCCGGGCCGAGGACGAGGCGCGCACCTGTGACTGGTCTGTGACCGGTCGAATGGATGATTCCGCTCACACCATCCGGTGAATAATGCCTGGCCGTCTCTCCCGTCACCCCACTAGGCTCCGGATTTTGGCGCCGTTCGGGGCGGTGCGGTCGGGCGGTGCGGTCGGGGAGGGAGGCAGGGGCGGATGCGGCTGTACGCGGCCGTCGCGGTCAGCGGCTTCAAACGCTACGCGACGTATCGGGTCGCCACGGTGGCCGGGGTCTTCACCAACACGGTTTTCGGCTTCATCCTCGCCTACACCTACACCGCGCTGTGGGACGAGCGGCCGCACCTCGGCGGCTACGACCTCGCCCAGGCGCTGACCTTCGTCTGGCTCGGCCAGGCGCTGCTGGCGGCCGTGGCGCTGATGGGCGGCGGCTTCCAGGAGGAGCTCCAGGAGCGCATCCGCTCCGGGGACATCGCCGTGGACCTCTACCGCCCGGTCGACCTCCAGGCGTGGTGGCTGGCCACCGAGCTCGGCCGGGCGCTGTTCCAGCTGCTGGGGCGCGGTGTGGTGCCGATGGCCGTCGGGGCGCTGGCGTTCGAACTCCGGCTGCCCGCCTCGCCCTTGACCTGGCTGTGGTTCCTGCTCGCCGTGGCGCTCGCGGTGTGCGTCGGCTTCGCGGTGCGCTATCTGGTGTCGCTCGCCTCCTTCTGGCTGCTCGACGGGACGGGGCTGTCCATGCTGAGCGGGCTGCTGTGCCTGTTCTTCTCCGGGATGATCCTGCCGCTCAACGTCTTTCCCGGGCAGCTTGGCGAGATCGCCCGCGCGCTGCCCTGGGCGGCGATGCTCCAGGTGCCGGCGGACGTCTTCCTGGAGGAGCGCCGGGGCTCGGGGCTGCTGGCGGCCTTCGCCTTCCAGACGGGGTGGGCGGTGGCGCTGCTGGCGGCCGGGCGGGCGCTGCAGTCGGTGGCGACCCGGAAGGTGGTGGTCCAGGGTGGCTGAGTCCGCCATGTCCACAGGGCTCCGGGCCTACGGCCTGATCGTCGGGATGTGGGTGCGCTCCACGATGGCGTACCGCACCTCGTTCCTGATCATGACGCTGGGGAACTTCCTCGCGACCGGGCTGGACTTCGTCGCGATCGCGCTGATGTTCACCCACATCGGGGAGCTGGGCGGCTTCACCCTGGACGAGGTCGCCTTCCTCTACGGCACCACCAGCGTCGCCTTCGGCCTCGCCGATCTCGCGCTGGGCACCATGGGCCGGCTGGGCCAGCGGGTGCGCGACGGCACGATGGACACCCTGCTGGTGCGGCCGGTGCCGATACTCGCCCAGGTGGCCGCCGACCGCTTCGCGCTGCGCCGGCTGGGCCGGATCACCCAGGGGGCGGTGGTGCTCGGCTGGTCGCTGGCCCGGCTGGACATCGACTGGACGGTGGACCGGGCGCTGCTGATGCCGGTGATGCTGCTGAGCGGGGGCGCCATCTTCGGGGCGCTGTTCGTGCTCGGCGGCGCCTTCCAGTTCTGGGCCAAGGACGCCTCCGAGGTGCAGAGCGCCTTCACCTTCGGGGGGACCACGCTGCTGGAGTACCCGCCGACGGTCTTCGGCAAGGAGCTGCTGCGGGGCGTCACCTTCGTCATCCCGCTGGCCTTCGTCAACTGGCTCCCGGCGCTGCACATCCTGGGCCGCCCCGATCCGCTGGGGCTCCCG
>NZ_JAAAYH010000595.1:0-4253 GCF_018035285.1 Streptomyces sp. MK37H
ACCCACCCGCTCAGCCAGGGCGGCGGCCTGGCCACGCAACGCCTCCGCGCTCCGCGCCGAAAGCACCCACGAGACCGTGCCCGGGTCGGAGGAGACCGCCTGCACCTCCGGCCCGTCCTCCTCAGGGACCTGCTCCAGGATCACATGGGCGTTGGTGCCGGAGGCGCCGAACGAGGACACACCGGCCCGGCGTGGCCGCTCACCGTTCGGCCACTCCGCCGCCTCGGTCAGCAGCCGCACCGCACCGCTCTCCCAGTCCACATGCGGGCTCGGCTCATCGATATGCAGCGAGGCGGGCAGCATTCCATGGCGCATGGCCTGCACCATCTTGATGACGCCCGCGACACCCGCCGCCGCCTGTGTATGCCCGATGTTGGACTTGATCGAGCCCAGCAGCAGCGGCTGCTCGGCCGGGCGTTCCTGACCGTACGTGGCCAGGAGTGCCTGCGCCTCGATCGGATCGCCCAGCGTCGTACCCGTGCCGTGCGCCTCCACCGCGTCGACATCCGAGGCCGACAGCCCGGCGCTCGCCAGGGCCTGACGAATCACCCGCTGCTGCGACGGACCGTTCGGTGCGGTCAACCCATTGGACGCGCCGTCCTGGTTGACCGCCGAGCCACGGATCTCCGCCAGCACCTCATGGCCGTTACGCCGGGCGTCCGACAGCCGTTCCAGCAGCAGAACGCCCACACCCTCGCCCCAGCCGGTGCCATCGGCCGCAGCGGCGAAAGGCTTGCACCGGCCATCGGGGGCCAGACCGCGCTGGCGGGAGAAACCGGTGAACACATCCGGGGTGGCCATCACCGTCACCCCACCGGCCAACGCCAACGTGCACTCACCCTGCCGCAACGCCTGGCTCGCCAAATGCATCGCCACCAACGACGACGAACACGCGGTGTCCACCGTCACCGCCGGACCCTCGAAGCCCAGCGTGTACGCCACCCGACCCGAGACCACACTGCCCGAACCCGCGAGCATCGCATAGCCCTCGAGCTTCACATCCGCGCCGCCGCCGCTGAGCCCGGCGGCGTAGTCGTGGTACATCACGCCCGCGTAGACCCCGGTCGGGCTCCCCTTCAACGACACCGGGTCGATCCCCGCCCGCTCCAGCACCTCCCACGACGCCTCCAACAGCAACCGCTGCTGCGGATCGGTGGCCAGCGCCTCCCGCGGATTGATCCCGAAGAACGCCGCATCGAACGCATCGGCGTCATGGAGGAAGGCACCCTCGTTCGCATAGCTGGTGCCCGGGTGATCGGGGTCCGGATGGAACAGTCCGTCCAAGTCCCAGCCCCGGCCGGTGGGGAACTCCCCGATCACGTCCTTCCCCGAGGCGACCAGGTCCCACAGCGCTTCAGGGGAGTTCGCACCTCCCGGGAAACGGCAGGTCATGCCGATGATCGCCACCGGATCGTCCGCATCGGCCCGCACCGCGAGGGGCGCACGGGAGCCTGCGGTCTCGCCGGTCAGCCGAGTGCACAGATACTCCGCAAGCACCCGAGGCGTCGGATAGTCGAACACCAACGTCGCCGGCAACCGCAACCCCGTCACCACCGACAACCGATTACGCAACTCCACCGCCGTCAATGAATCAAAACCCAACTCCTTGAACGCCGCATCCACCCGCACCTCACCCAACGAACCAAACCCCAACACCACCGCCACACCACCCCGCACCACCTCCACCACCACATCCAACCGACCAGCCGCATCCAACCCCACCAACTCAGCAGCCAACCCCGAGGCCGACGGGCCACCCTCGGCGGCCCGCCGCCGGATACGGCCGGACACCAACCCCCGCAGCACCGCCGGAAGATCCTCACCGGCCACCCCAGCCGGGTCGAAGTCCACGGCCACCATCAGCGGCTTCGCGCACCGGCATGCGGCGTCCAGCAGGGCCAGCCCGCGCTCGGACGCCAACGGCCGCATTCCGCGCAGCCGCGTCAGATCCGCCCGGCCCACATGCCCGGTCATCTCGCTGGTCTGCGCCCACAGCCCCCAAGCGAGGGAAAGCCCGGGCAGCCCGAGCTCCCGCCGATGGGCGACCAGTGCGTCGACAAAGGCGTTGGCCGCCGCGTATCCGGCCTGACCCGCGTTGCCCACGACTCCGGCGGCCGAGGAGAACATCACAAACATGCGGAGCGGAAGATCCGCCGTGGCGGTGTGCAGATGGGCGGCCGCCGTGGCCTTCGCCACCCACACCCGCGCCACCTGTTCCCGCGTCTGCGAGGTGACCACCGCGTCATCCAGCAGCCCCGCCGCATGAATGACACCGGTCAGCGGATGCGCCGGGTCGATACCGGCCACCGCCTCGGCCACCGCATCGGCGTCCGTGACATCCACCGCGGCGATCCGCACCTGTGCTCCCAGGTCGCTCAGCCGCTCGGCCAACTCCGGTGCGCCGGGCGCGTCCGAGCCACGTCGGCTGACCAGGACCAGGTGCTTGACCTGCCACGTACGTACGAGATGCTCGGCCACCAGACCGCCCAGCAGACCCGTACCACCGGTGATCAGCACCGTGCCGTCCGGGTCGAGTCCACCAGGGGTCAGCCCGCCGGATTCCGCATCGTCGGCACCGCCGGTGTCACGTGCGCGCATCAGCCGGGGCACCATCGGCCGCCCGGTGCACAGCGCCACCTGTGGCTCATCCGCGCGTACGGCACGGACCACGGCATCCGCCACCTCGCCCGCGGCCGGATCGGTGGCCTGGTGGAGGTCGAGGAGAACGAACCGGTCCGGGTGCTCCGCCTGCGCACTCCGCAGCAGACCCCACAGCCCCGCGGCGGCCACATTCAGCTCTCCATCGCCGGACTCCCCGCCTTCATCAGGGTCGCCGGTCGACACCGCGCCGCGTGTCACCACCACCAACCGGGCATCGGCCAGCCGTGGTTCGGCCAGCCACCTCTGCACCAGCTCCAGCGCTTGGCCGACGGCAGCCAAGCCATCAGCCGCCCTCGCCGCGGCTCCGGCCTCCGCCGGGCCACCGTCGACGGGCAGGTAGGTCACGGCGAACGCGGGAGGTGGCGTACCGTCGTCGAGCGCGGCGACCAGTGCTTCGAGACCCGGATGGCACATCACTCCCCCGCCGCCGAGTCCGGGCTTCTCGGCCAGGTGCAGGGCGTCCTCGCCCAGCACCACCCAGCCCATGGTGTCGGATGCATCCGCGTCCGGCACGTCGGGCATCGGGATCCAGTCCAGTGTGAACAGCCCATCGCCGCCATGTCCGCCCACGGATCGCAGCTGACGGGGGTCGGCGGGGCGCATCGTCAGGGAGTCGACCGTGAGCACCGGGGCGCCCATGCCATCGGCCACGAGCACCCTCAACCCGCGCTCACCCGCCGTACCGTCCTGATGGGGCGAGAGCCGGACCCGGACCGTGGTCGCCTCCGTGGCCCACAACGACACGCCGTTCCAGGCGAACGGGAGCCGCATCCCACCATCGTCGGCCGACTCGATGTCGGCGGCGAGCAGCATGGGATGCAGGGCGGCGTCGAGCAGTGCCGGATGGATGCCGAATCCATCCGCGTCCCCGGCCGCCTCGGGCAATGCCACCTCGGCCAGGAGGTCCGCTCCGTCCCGCCACACCGCGCGCACCCCTTGGAACGACGGCCCGTACGCATAGCCCGCCGCCGCGGCATGCTCGTAGAAGTCCTCGACGTCCATCGGCTTCGCGCCCTCGGGAGGCCAGACTCCCACCGGCTCCTCGGCCGCGGTCGGCGCGGTCGGCGGGCTCAGGACGCCCTCCGCGTGGGATACCCAGCCGGGATCGGCGCCGGGCTCGGCATCACGGTCGGGCCGGGAGTACACCCGCACCTCGCACCGCCCGTCCTCGGCGGCCTCGCCCACCACGATCTGCACCCGCAGCCCGCCCGACTCCGGCAGCACCAACGGCACCTGCAGCGCGAGTTCCTCGATGCCGCCACAGCCCGCCTCATCGGCCGCCCGCAACGCCCACTCCACCAACGCCGCACCCGGCACCAGCGACGTTCCCGCGACCACATGGTCACCGAGCCAGCCGTCACCGCCCGTGGCCGACACCCGTCCGGTCAGCACAAGCCCGCCATCGGCAAGGCCGACCGCCGCCCGCAACAACGGATGCTCCACCCGCTGCAGCCCCGCGGCGGCCACATCACCGATCCCGCCGGTGGCAGTGGCCCAGTAGCGCTGGCGCTGGAAGGCATACGTGGGCAGATCGACCGTACGAGGGGTGGGGTCCCCCGGGAACGCGGCCGTCCAGTCGACATCGACTCCGA
>NZ_JAAAYH010000596.1:0-4232 GCF_018035285.1 Streptomyces sp. MK37H
GATGTAGGCCGTTGCGTCGGTGTTCCAGGTGGTGGTGCCCCAGAGCGTCGTGCGGGACTGCCAGGCGGTGTGGCCGGTGTCGTCGACGAGGTGGGTGGGGGTGCCGATCAGGTCGGTGATGATCGCGTAGAAGCGGGTGTCGATCTCGTCCTGGGGTGCGTTGGCGGTTGGGGCGTAGCGGGCTGTCTGGGCGAGTGGGGTCAGCCCAGTCTCGTCGTGGTCCCAGGTGAGGCTCTGCCGACCGGTCCAGTCGGTTGAGGTCGTGCTCTGTTCGATGAGGGTGGCGTCGTGCCAGGTGAAGTGGGTTTCCTCGGCGATCGTGCCATCGGGGGCCAGCCGTTGTTTGGCGGTGCGTCGGCCGAGGGGGTCGTAGTGGTACCGCCAAGTGGTGCCGTCTGGGGTGATCAGGTGGGTGAGGCGGTCTTCGGTGTCCCAGGTGTAGCGCCAGGTGTCGGGCTTCCTCGACAGGCGGGTCTTCTGGCGCAGAGTGGTGCGGCCTGCGGCGTCGTATGCGTAGCGGGTGGTGCCCGCGGTCTGTATTCGGGTGCCGGTGTAGGCGCGTTCGCCCGTCGCGTCCGCGCCGGGGTGCTGCTGCGGCCAGGTGGCGTGGGTCTGGTTGCCCGCCGGGTCGTAGGCGTAGGACTCCTGCCAGGTGGCGGCCTGTACCTGGGTGACGCGCCCGGCCGGGTCCACGGTGTAGCGGGTGGGCCCGGTTGCGGTGTCCTCGAGGCCGGTGAGGTAGCCGTCGTGGCGCCAGGTGTATGTGCGCTGGAGCAGGGTCCGTGAACCCGCGGTGCAGGACTGGCCGATGAGGCGGTCGGCCGAGTCCCATGCCTGGGTCAGGGACAGTCCACCGGCCCAACCGCGGTGGGTTTCGCGGCCTGAAGCGTCATGGGTGACGATCAGGTTCCTGTCCCCAGTGGTCAGCGTGGTGCGATTGCCCGCCGCGTCGTAGGCGTAAGTAGTCTCCGCCCCCGCCGGGGTACGGCGGGAGACGAGCCGCCCTGCCGCGTCGTAGGCCAGATGCAGGGTGCGGCCGCCCACTGTCTCCGACACCATGCGGCCGACGCGGTCGTAGGCCCGGGTCAGCTCGGTGTCCGGGCCGACGGCCTCAAGTAATTCTCCGGCCGGGCCCCAACGGAAGGTCGACACCTGCCCGGCGGCGTCCTGGGACACTAGGCGGCCCAGCGCGTCGTGGACGTAGCCGGTGCGCTGGCCCAGCGGGTCGGTACGCGAGATGAGTTGGCCCGCCGCGTCGTGCTCGTAGGTCACCCTACGGCCGTCGAAGTCCGTCTCCGCTATCAGATGGCCTGCCGGGTCATAGACGTAATCCCACGTCAGGCCCTGGGGGTTGGTGACCTCGGTCAGCCGTGTCGCCGCGTCGTAGGCGAACGTGTAGCGGACGCCGTCCGGGCCCGTGCGGGCGGACAGCAGGTCGAAGTGGGTGTACTCATATACGGTCGTGCCGCCGACGGGGTCGGTGTGCGTGGTGCGGTTGCCCTCGCCGTCGTACGTCCAGGACTCCGCCGATCCATCCGGCCCGGTGCGGCGCAGGAGATTGCCCTCCGGGCTCCAGTCGTAGTGGGTCACCGCGCCCAGCGGGTCCGTCTCGGCCACGACGCGGCCGAACGCGTCCCGCTGGTAGAAGGTCGTGGCTCCCAGCGGGTCGGTGATTTCGAGGGGGAGCCCGGCCCCGTCGCAGCGCACCCGGGTGGTCGCGCCCAGCGGATCGGTGACGGCGAGCAGACCACCGCGCGCGTCGTAGAGGTAGCGGGTGGTGGCGGCGAGCGGGTCGGTGAGGGTGGTCCGGTTGCCCGCCGCGTCGAAGGTCTGCCGCCACACCGCGCCGCCCGGGTCGGTGATCTGTACCGGGTTGCCCTGCGCGTCGAGCACCGCGCTGATCTCGCTGCCGTCCGGCCGGATCACGGCCGTCAGATGCCCGTGCTCGTCGTAGCGGAAGCCGGTGGTGCGGCCCAGCGGGTCGGTTTCGGCGACCGTACGGCCGGCTTGGTCGTACATGGTGCGGCTGACCGCACCGGCCGCGTCGATCTCCCCGACGACCTGGTGCGCCTCGTCGATCAGATAGCGGGTGACCGCACCGTCCGGTGAGGTCAGGGTCGTGACCTTCAGGCCCGGGAAGTCCGGGTCGATCCCGTCGTAGCCGATCCGGAAGGTGTAGTGGCCGCCCTCGCCGCCTTCGGCGATGACCCGGTCCTGCTCGTCGTAGGCGTAGGAGTACCAGCGGTTGTTGGTGTCGGTCCAGGACGTGACTCGCCCGGCCCGGTCGTAGGCGAAACGCAGCGGCAGGCCCGAGGAGCCCGTGACCTCGGTGAGATGGCCGTCGGTGTAGCCGTAGCCCATCACCCGTACGTCCCCCACCCACAGGCCGGTGATCCGCTCGTTCTCCGACGTCAGCCGCAGCCGGTAGCCACCGCTGTGGAGTATCTCGAGGGGTGTGCCGGAAGCGTCGTAGGCGAAGGTGACGCGGTTGCCGTTGCGGTCGGCGATCTCGCGCAGGAGCGCCGGCGCCTGGTCGCGGTGCGGGGTGAAGGTGCGTATGAGCCCGGCATCCGGGTCGGTGAGGGTGTACGTAACCCCGTCCGCCGTCCGTGCCAGCGGCCACCGCGGACCCTCCGCGGGCAGGACCGCGGCGCCGCCCGGCACCGGATGCGGATAGGCCAGCAGCAGACCGTCCTCGGTGAAGAAGACCACGCCCTGCTCGTCGGACTCCAGCCGCTGGTCGGCCGTCGATGCCCAGGTCGGGCCGAACCACCGCCCGGCGCGGTATCCGGAGTCCACCCGGCGGGAGAACACCAGCGGCAGCACACCCGGCAGTTCCACATCCGTCTGCGGCAGGAACATCCGCCCGGTCGCCAGATCCACCGGATCGGTACGGCCGTGCCGCACCCGGTCCCAGGTACGGGAGAACACCCCCCGGCCACGGCTCCGGAGCGCGCCGCGCGCCCATTGCGTCGCCTCACGCGCCGCCAGCCTGGCTCCGACGCGTGAGGCGATCGGGGCCAGGGCGCGCGGGGCGAGGCCCATCAGCAGGGTCTCCGCCAGCCCTCCGCCCATGGCGAGCTCCAGCGGCAGCGCGTAGGGCATGGCGAACATGGCCAGGGTGAGGAGGAGGGGCAGGCCGACCTCGAGGAGCTTTTCCAGGAGGAAGCGGTCGGTGCCCAGGATGTCGTAGCCGGCGAGCGGGGCCTCGCCGTCCGCGATGGCCGACCAGCGGGACAGCAGCAGGACGCCGACGACGAGCGAGCCCGCGCAGACGGCGATCCGGAACTGGACCAGGGCGACGGTCTCGCCCAGGGGAGACGCGCCCGCGGCCCGGTAGCCGCGTACGGCGGAGATCAGACGCCACAGGGTCAGGGCCAGCCCGGCCAGACCAACGCCGACCAGAACGCGCAGCCCGGTGCCCCCGGTGAAGTACTCCTGCAGATCCTTCGTGGCGGGGAAGGAGCCCACCGCCAGATACAGCAGGGAGGGGACGGCCAGCAGCAGGCTGAGCACCAGGAGGACTTTCTCCTGCCGCGGCCAGCGGGGGCGCTGCTCCCGGGCCCGGTGCCACAGCTGCCGTAAGGTCACGCCACGCCATGCCTCCTGGCTGTGGGTGGCGTCCATACGGTGGGTCTGCTCGACGACCGACTCGCGCAGCGGCTCCAGCTTCTCCGCGCGGGTACGGGGGTGGGCCGTGGCGTACAGCAGCGCTCGGCGCTGCCGGGCGTAGCCCAGGGCGATGATCCAGGTGGCCGGAAGGCGCAGCAGGGCGTACCCGGAGAGAGCTTCGAGGGCGGTCCGGCCCTGGCGCTCGGCCGCCAGCGCGACATCAGGCGCGCGGCGCCGCCCCAGGCCGGACCGGCGCAGATCCCAGATCCACGCGGCGGCGAGGCACCCCAGGATGATCCACAGCCCCCACTCCCCGGACAGCCGCTCCCGCCACTCCATCGCCGTGTCATCGCCCTGGAAGACTGCGGCGTAATTGGTCACCCAGTGGATCGCCACCGCCCCGGCCAGCGGCACCAGTGCCGCGACCCGGGTCACTACGCGGGCACCACACCACAGCAAGCCCACCCCCAGCCCGGCCAGCGCGCTGGTGAAGATGTGCGCCTCGTAGGGGAGTACCGGCCCCCCGACCTCGACGGTGCCGGTCGGTGCGGGAAACCAGCTGCCGACGAGCTGCCCGAGGCCGGGAACGTACGGGTGGTCGATCAGCCCCTCCGCGATCT
>NZ_JAAAYH010000597.1:0-4232 GCF_018035285.1 Streptomyces sp. MK37H
ACGGGCCCCTCATCCCTCCGCGATCACGACCGCCGACGCGACCCCCGCGTCATGGCTCAGCGAGACGTGCAGGCCCCGCACTCCCAGCCGTTCCGCGCATGTGGCGACCGTGCCGCGGACCGAGAGGCGGGGGCGGCCGCTCGGCTCGGTGAGGATCTCGGCGTCGGTCCAGCGCAGGCCGCCGGGGGCGCCCAGGGACTTGGCCAGGGCCTCCTTGGCCGCGAAACGGGCGGCCAAGGAGGCCGTGCCGCGGCGCTCCCCGCTCGGCAGCCACAGTTCGCGCTCGACGAACAGGCGGTCCGCCATCCCGGGGGTGCGCCGCAGCACGTCGTCGAAGCGGTCGATCTCGGCGACGTCGATGCCGACGCCGATGATCACGGCGTCACTCGGTGGGTCCGACCGGGCCTACGGGTCACTCCACGGTCACCGACTTCGCCAGGTTCCTCGGCTGATCGACCTCGTTGCCGCGCGCCGTCGCCAGCTCGCACGCGAAGACCTGCAGCGGCACGGTCGCGACCAGCGGCTGCAGCAGGGTGGGCGTGGCGGGGATCTCGATGAGGTGATCGGCGTACGGGGCGACCGTCTCGTCGCCGCGCTCGGCGATCACGATGGTGCGGGCGCCCCGGGCCCGGATCTCCTGGATGTTGGAGACGATCTTGTCGTGCAGCACGGACCGCCCACGCGGCGACGGCACGACCACCACGACCGGCACACCCTGCTCGATCAGCGCGATCGGCCCGTGCTTGAGCTCGCCCGCCGCGAAACCCTCCGCGTGCATGTACGCGAGCTCCTTGAGCTTGAGCGCGCCCTCCAGGGCGACGGGGAAGCCGACGTGGCGGCCGAGGAAGAGGACCGTGTTCTTGTCGGCCAGGGTGCGGGCCAGCTCCCGGACCGGCTCCATGGTCTCCAGGACCTCTTCCACCTGCGTCGCGATCTCCGACAGCTCGCGGATCACGGAGAGGATCTCGTCGCCCCACTTGGTGCCGCGCACCTGGCCCAGGTAGAGAGCCACCAGGTAGCAGGCCACCAGCTGGGTGAGGAACGCCTTGGTGGAGGCGACGGCCACTTCGGGACCGGCGTGGGTGTAGAGCACCGCGTCCGATTCACGCGGAATCGTGGAGCCGTTCGTATTGCAGATGGCCAGCACCTTCGCGCCCTGCTCACGGGCGTGCCGCAGTGCCATCAGAGTGTCCATGGTCTCGCCGGACTGCGAGATGGCGATCACCAGCGTCCGCTGGTCCAGGATCGGGTCGCGGTAGCGGAACTCGCTGGCCAGCTCCGTCTCGCAGGGGATCCGGGTCCAGTGCTCGATGGCGTACTTGGCGATCATCCCGGCGTGGTACGCGGTGCCGCACGCCACGATCACGACCTTGCTGACCTCGCGCAGCACCGAGGCCGGGATGCGCACCTCGTCCAGGCAGAGGTTCCCGGCCAGGTCGATCCGGCCGAGCAGGGTGTCCGCGACCGCCTTCGGCTGCTCGGCGATCTCCTTGAGCATGAAGTAGTCGTAGCCGCCCTTCTCGGCGGCGGAGGCGTCCCAGTCCACGTGGTACGGGCGGACCTCGGCCGGCGCCCCCTCGAAGTCGGTGACGGTCACACCGTCCCGGCGGGCCTCCACGACCTGGTCCTGGCCCAGCTCGATGGCCTCGCGGGTGTGGGCGATGAAGGCGGCGACATCGGAGGCGAGGAACGCCTCCTCCTCGCCGACGCCGACGACCAGCGGCGAGTTGCGGCGCGCCCCGACCACCACATCGGGCGCGTCCGCGTGCACCGCGACCAGGGTGAAGGCCCCCTCCAGCCGGCGGCACACCTGGCGCATCGCCTCGGCGAGGTCGCCGCAGGACGAGAACGACTCGGCGAGCAGATGCGCCACGACCTCGGTGTCGGTCTCGGAGGCCAGCTCATGGCCGCGCTCGGCCAGCTCGGCGCGGAGCGCGGCGAAGTTCTCGATGATGCCGTTGTGGACGACGGAGACCCGGCCCGCGTTGTCCAGGTGCGGATGGGCGTTGGCGTCGGTCGGGCCGCCATGGGTGGCCCAACGGGTGTGGCCGATGCCGGTACCCCCGGTGGGCAGCGGGCGACCGGCCAGCTCCTTCTCCAGGTTGCCCAGCTTGCCCGCCTTCTTGGCCGCCGCCAGCCCACCGTCGGCCAGCACGGCGACGCCCGCCGAGTCATAGCCGCGGTACTCCAGCCGCTTGAGCCCGGCGAGGACGACATCGAGGGCCGACTGCCCTCCCACATAACCAACGATTCCGCACATGGACGCAGCGTACGACCCCCGGCCCCGGCCCGGGGTGACCGACCCCACGCCTCGACACCGCTCACTCGGCCGGTCCCTGCCATGACAATGAGAGGGTGATCACGTCAACCGCGCGCGAGGCGCGCACCGTGCGCGGCTCGCAGCGGCGGGGCGGCGAGGCGACTCCGTATGTGGACCTGTCCCGCGCCGAGTGGAGTGCGCTGCGGGACAAGACGCCGCTGCCGCTGACCGCCGAAGAGGTCGAGAAGCTGCGGGGACTCGGCGATGTCATCGACCTCGACGAGGTGCGGGATGTCTATCTGCCGCTGTCCCGGCTGCTCAACCTCTATGTGGCCGCCACCGGCAATCTGCGCGGCGCGCTCAACACCTTCCTGGGCGACACCAAGCGGGGCAACGGGGCCCAGCCCGGTACACCGTTCGTGATCGGCGTGGCGGGGAGCGTCGCGGTCGGCAAGTCGACCACCGCGCGGCTGCTCCAGGCGCTGCTGGCCCGCTGGCCCGAGCATCCGCGGGTGGAGCTGATCACCACGGACGGCTTTCTGTACCCCAACGACGAGCTGCGGCGCCGCGGGCTGATGTCCCGCAAGGGGTTCCCCGAGAGCTACGACCGCAGGGCGCTGACCCGCTTCGTCGCCGATGTGAAGGCGGGCCGGGCGAAGGTGTCGGCGCCGGTCTACTCGCACCTGATCTACGACATCGTGCCGGACGAGCGGCTGACCGTGCACCGCCCCGACATCCTGATCGTCGAGGGGCTCAATGTGCTGCAGCCCGCGCTGCCGGGGAAGGACGGTCTGACCCGGGTCGGGCTCGCGGACTTCTTCGACTTCAGCGTCTACGTGGACGCCCGGACCGAGGACATCGAGCGCTGGTACCTGGGCCGCTTCAAGAAGCTGCGGGAGACGGCCTTCCAGGACCCGTCCTCGTACTTCCGCAAGTACACCCAGGTCTCGGAGGAGGAGGCGCTGGACTACGGGCGGATGATCTGGCGGACCATCAACAAGCCGAATCTGCAGCAGAATGTGCAGCCTACGCGGGGGCGGGCCACGCTTGTGCTGCGCAAGGGACCGGATCACAAGGTGCAGCGGCTGTCCCTGCGCAAGCTGTGAGGAGCGTCGGGCCATGCTGCACTTGAGGCTGATCGTCCCCGCCGACCGCACCGAGGACGTGGTGCGCACGATCGAGAAGACGGTCGGCACCACCCATCTGGTGGTACTGCCGGGCGCCGCCCGCGACCCCGCGGGGGATGTCGTCATGTGCGACGTGGCGCGCGAGGCCGGGGACGCTCTGCTGGGCGACCTGCGTGAGCTGGGTCTTGACGAGGCCGGTTCGATCGCGGTGGAGAACATCGACCTGTCGCTGTCCAAACGCGCCGACAAGGCGGAGGAGGAGGCTCCCGGCGAGGGCGCGGACGCGGTCCTGTGGGAGCACCTGGCGGACGCCACCCACGAGGAGTCCACGCTCTCGGTCACCTATCTCGCCTTCCTCGTCATCGCGACGATGATCGCGGCATGCGGTGTGGTGCTGGACAACGCGATCCTGATCGTCGGTGCGATGGCGGTCGGCCCCGAGTTCGGGCCGCTGGCGGGGCTGTGCACCGCGCTGGTGCGGCGCGCGCCGCGGCTGGCCGCCCGCTCGGCGATCGCGCTGCTGGTCGGATTCGCGGCGGCGATGGCGCTGACCACCGGCTTCAGCATCGCGATGGACGCGGTGGGTCTCTTCGGCAAGGACATGCTGGAGCGTGCCCGGCCGAACACGGACTTCATCTGGAAGCCGGACATGTTCTCGTTCGTGGTCGCCGTGCTCGCGGGGATCGCCGGAACGCTCTCGCTGACCTCGGCGAAGTCCGGCGCGCTGGTGGGCGTGGCGATCTCGGTGACCACGGTTCCGGCGGCGGCCAACGCGGCGGTGGCGCTCGGGTACGGCGAGATCGACCAGATGTGGGGGTCGACGGAGCAGCTGCTGCTGAATCTGG
>NZ_JAAAYH010000598.1:0-4221 GCF_018035285.1 Streptomyces sp. MK37H
ACCACGCGGCGGGGCCGGATTGCGTGGCGGAGCCGGACCCTGGGGTCTGGGGCGGAGCCCCACCACGCGGCGGGGCCGGATTGCGTGGCGGAGCCGGACCCTGGGGTCTGGGGCGGAGCCCCACCACGCGGCGGGGCCGGATTGCGTGGCGGAGCCGGACCCCGGGGTCTGGGGCGGAGCCCCAGTTGTGGGAAGGGACGGGTAGGGGAACAGCCCGCCGCAGGCGCCAAGATCCCTCGGACGCGCCCTAATGCAGCCCTAATGCTCGTCGATGCGCACCTGGGGCGGGCCGTCGTGCCAGGTGCAGAAGATGGTGGTGGTGTCGGCCCCGGAGACGAAGTCCACCCGGATCCACTCGCTCTGCTTCCACACCCGCATCTGCCATCCGCCGTCTGGCGTGGCCGAGACCAGATCCGCCGACGCCGCCCGGATGTCGAAGACCGCCCGGCCGCCCTTGGCCGGATAGCTGCGCACCTCCCCGCTCTCCTCCGGCCGTGCCGACTCCCGCCGGGACGGCGTCTGCGTCGGCTTCCGGGTGCGCCCGGCCGAACCGGACTCCTTGCCCTTGGCCCCGCCGGACGCCGCGTCCGTCCCGGGAGGCGAGGGCGAGGACGGCGAGGACGGTGAAGTGGCCGAGGGCGAGGGCGGTTTGGGCCGGTGCGTGGAGGAGGACCAGGCCCCGTTCGCCGACCCGGAGCCGTCCGCGATCGGCAGCGCGCGCGGCGGGTCGTAGGCCGTACCGGTCAGCACCGTCCGCACGCCGTACCACGACAGCGTGACCGCGGCGCCGGTCGCCAGCACCCAGGCCAGACATTGGACCAGACCTCTTTGCATCTTCCTCATCTTGCCTCACCCGAATGGCGTACGGTGCCGCTCATGGCAAGTGTGCTTGTGGTCGAGGACGACCAGTTCGTGCGCTCAGCCCTCATACGGCAGTTGACCGAGGCGTCCCATACCGTGCGCAGCGTCGGCACCGCCCTGGAGGCGTTGCGCGAGGTGGCGCAGATCGGATTCGACGTCGTCATCCTGGACCTCGGCCTGCCCGATCTGGACGGGGCGGAGGCGCTCAAGATGCTGCGCGGCATCACCGATGTGCCGGTCATCGTGGCCACCGCCCGTGACGACGAGGGTGAGATCGTCCGGCTGCTCAACGACGGCGCCGACGACTACCTGGTCAAACCGTTCTCCGTGGCCCATCTCTCGGCCCGGATGACCGCCGTGCTGCGCCGCGCCCGCGGGGGCGGGGCGGGCGAGCCGGGCGGCGCGGCGGCGCCCCCGGCGGTGCTCCGGGTCGGCGGGCTGGCCGTCGATCCGCTGCGCCGCCAGGCCCAGTTGGACGGGATGACGCTCGATCTGACCCGGCGGGAGTTCGACCTGCTGGCCTATCTCGCCGGGCGGCCCGGCGTCGTGGTGCCGCGCCGGGAGCTCCTCGCCGAGGTCTGGCGGCAGGCGTACGGGGACGACCAGACCATAGACGTCCATCTGTCCTGGCTGCGCCGCAAGCTGGGCGAGACCGCCGCCCGGCCGCGCTATCTCCACACGCTGCGCGGGGTCGGCGTCAAACTGGAGCCCCCGGCGGAGCACACGTGAGATGGGCCCTGGTCAAGGTCTGTCTGGCGGTCACGGCGATGGTCGTGGTCGCCTTCGCCGTACCGCTCGGACTCGTCGTCAAGGAGCTGGCCCGGGACCGGGCGTTCGCCGACGCCGAGCGGCAGGCCGCCACCATCGGCCCGGCGCTCGCCATCACCACCGAGCGGGCGCGGCTGCAGCGCGCGGTCGCCAGCACCCAGGCGGGCGGGGACGGCCGGATGGCGGTGCACGTCCCCGATGAGCCGGGGGAGCGGGGGAGCGGCTACGACCTGGGCAAGAGCCGTGCGCCCAAGGGCGAGCTGGCCACCGCGCGGCGGCTCGGCCGCGCCTCGGTGTCCGGCGCCCCCGGGGGCTATGCACTGCTCCAGCCGACCGCGCTGAGCAGCGGTCAGGTCGCGGTCGTGGAGGTGTATGTCCCGCGTGGCGTGGTCACCAGCGGGGTCACCACGTCGTGGCTGGTGCTCGCGGGCGTCGGCCTGGCGCTGATCGTCGGCGCGGTGGCCATCGCCGACCGGCTCGGCACCCGGCTGGTGCGCCCCGCCGGGCGGCTCGCCGAGGCCGCTCACGACCTGGGCCGGGGCGAGCTCGGGGTGCGCGTCCCGGAGGACGGCCCGGCCGAACTCCGGGCGGCCGCAGCCGCGTTCAACTCCATGGCCGACCAGGTGGTCCAGCTCCTGGCCAGTGAGCGCGAGCTGGCCGCCGACCTCTCCCACCGGCTCCGCACCCCGCTCACCGTGCTGCGCCTCAACGCCGCCTCGCTGGGCGAGGGACCGGCGGCCGACCAGACCCGCGCCGCCGTCGCCCAGCTGGAGGGCGAGGTCGACCAGATCATCCGCACCGCCCGCCAGCAGAAGACCCACACCCCCTCCGGCTGTGACGCCTCCGAGGTGATCCGGGACCGGATGGAGTTCTGGTCCGCGCTCGCCGAGGACGAGGACCGTACGGTGCGGCTGGCCGGGGTCGACCGCACCGTAAGGGTGCCGGTCGCCCGCCCCGAACTGGGCGCCGCGCTGGACGCCCTGCTCGGCAATGTCTTCCGGCACACGCCCGAGGGCACGGCGCTCGCGGTCGACGTCCACAACGGCGAGGACAGCGTGATCATCCTGGTCTCCGACGCGGGCCCCGGCATCGCCGACCCGGACGCGGCGCTCCGCCGGGGCCACGGCGACGGCGGCCCCGGCTCGACCGGCCTCGGCCTGGACATCGTGCGCCGGGTCGCGGAGTCCACGGGCGGCGATCTGCGGATCGGGCGGTCCGTGCTGGGCGGTACCGAGGTACGGGTGTGGCTCTCGCTGAACGGCGCCGGCTCCGCCGACCCTGGGCAGCGGCGGCGCGGCCGTAAGAAGAGGACCCGGGGCCGCAGCCGGCCCAAGGAGCCCGCGGAGCATTAATCGCCGCCGATGGGTTCCTTAAGGCAGCCATAAGATCCGTGGCCCGTGCACGGATCCTGCCGTTTGTCCGACTTCCCCTCGCTAGCGTGTCGCCCGCACCACCAACCCCCCACATCCGTACAGCGAAGGCAGGCACCTGATGAGCAGCACGCACCGTCGCAAGGCGAGCCGGACCACCAAGGTGATCGGCGCGACCGCCGCCGCCGTCGTGGCCGGTGGCACGGCGTTCGCGCTCAGCGGGGCGGCGAACGCGGGCACCGTCTCCGAGAAGACCTCCGCCTCCGCGAAGCCCGCCGCGGCGGCGGGCGGCTTCGCCCCGTACATCGACACCTCGCTCTACCCCGCCTACGACATGGTGGGCACCGCCGACAAGACCGGCGTCAAGGAGTTCAACCTCGCCTTCATCACCTCCGGCGGCGGCTGTACCCCCAAGTGGGGCGGCGTCACCGAGGTCGGTGACAACGAGGTGGCCAAGCAGACCGAAGCGCTGCGCGCGAAGGGCGGCGACGTCCGGGTCTCCTTCGGCGGCGCCTCCGGCTCCGAGCTGGGCCTTGCCTGCACCTCGGCGGACGAGCTCGCCGCGGCCTACGGCAAGGTCGTGGACGCGCTCAAGCTCACCAAGGTCGACTTCGACATCGAGGGCAGCGCGCTCCCGAACAAGGAGGCCAACACCCGCCGCGCCCAGGCGATAGCCAAGCTGCAGGAGCAGCACTCGGACCTGGATGTCTCCTTCACCCTGCCGGTGCTCCCGACCGGCCTCACCCAGGACGGTGTCGACCTCGTCGCCGACGCCAAGAAGAACGGCGTGAAGGTCTCCGCCGTCAACATCATGGCGATGGACTACGGGGCGTCCTTCGACGACGACATGGGCCAGTACGCCATCGACGCCGCCACCGCGACCCAGGGGCAGATCAAGGACGCGCTCGGGCTGAGCGACGACGAGGCGTGGAAGACCGTGGCGGTCACTCCGATGATCGGCGTCAACGACGTCAAGAACGAGATATTCAAGGTCGACGACGCCTCCCAGCTGGTGGAGTTCGCCAAGTCCAAGGGCCTGGCCTGGCTGTCGATGTGGTCCGCGACCCGCGACAAGCAGTGCCCCAGCCCGCAGGACACCGCGTCGCCGACCTGCAGCTCGATCGACCAGGAAGAGCTCGCGTTCACCAAGGCCTTCGGCGCCTTCAACGGCTGACATCCGCGATGGATGACGCCGACAACAGCTGACGTCCGCGACGGATGA
>NZ_JAAAYH010000599.1:0-4205 GCF_018035285.1 Streptomyces sp. MK37H
TGGTGTCGGGCCGGTCGCCCGCCGCCTTGCGGGCGCAGGCGGCCCGGCTGGGTGCGTTCGCCGCCGCTTCCGACGCCACGCCGCCGGACATCGCGTGGGCGCTGGCGACGCAGCGGGCCGCCATGGAACACCGTGCGGTGGTGGTGGCCGGGGACCGGGACGACTTCCTGGCCGGGCTGGACGCGATCGCCGCCGGGGAGCCCTCCACTCATGTGGTGGCTGGGGTGGCCGCCGGGTCGGCCGCCGGTCCGGTGTTCGTCTTTCCGGGGCAGGGGTCGCAGTGGGCGGGCATGGCCGCCGGACTGCTCGACACCTCGCCCGCGTTCGCCGAATCCATCGACCGGTGCGCCCAGGCACTGGCCCCGCACATCGACTGGGATCTGCTCGATGTGCTGCGGGCGACCGGGGATGACGCGGCGCTGCAACGGGTGGATGTCGTCCAGCCCGCCCTCTGGGCCGTCATGGTGTCCTTGGCGCGGGTCTGGCGTTCGCTCGGCATCGAGCCCTCCGCCGTCATCGGCCACTCCCAGGGCGAGATCGCGGCCGCGTGTGTGGCCGGTGTGCTCTCGCTGGAGGACGGCGCGCGGCTCGTGGCGCTGCGCAGCCGCCTCATAGCGCGGGAACTGGCCGGACTCGGCGGCATGGTCTCCCTCGCCACCTCCGCCGAGCGGACACACGACCTGCTGACCGGCCGCGATGACATGTGGATAGCGGCCGTCAACGGGCCCACCTCCACGGTCATCGCCGGGAGCCCCACCGGGCTCACCGAGGCCACGGCGAAGGCCGGGGCCACCGGGGTCCGGACCCGTGCGATCGCCGTCGACTACGCGTCCCACACGCCTCACGTCGAACGCATCCGGGAACAGCTCCTCCAGCTCGCCGCGCCCATCACCCCCCGCACCGGCGACGTCCCCCTGTACTCCACCGTCACCGCCGCCCTCATCGACGGCGGGACCCTCGACGCCGAGTACTGGTACCGCAACCTGCGCGAACAGGTCCGCTTCCACGACACGCTGCGGACTTTGGCGGCCGACGGCCACACCCTCTTCCTGGAGTCCAGTCCCCACCCCGTCCTCACCACCGCCGTCGAGGAGACCGGCCACGACGCCGACCAGCCCGTGTTCGCCACCGGCACCCTGCGCCGTGACCACGGTGGCGTCCGGCAGCTCCTCAGCGCCCTCGCCGCCCTGTGGACCCATGGCGTGACCCCCGACTGGGCGGCGGTGTTCGCACCCGGCGACGCCACAGCCGTCGATCTGCCCACCTACGCCTTCCAGCGCGAGCGCTACTGGCTCGCGCCCGTCGGCCCCGGCTCCGCCGTGCGGGTCGAGCTGCCGTCCGCCACCGTGGCGGCCGAAGGGCCCGAGGCGCTCGAGGGCTTCGCACGCCGAGTGGCCGACGCGACCGGGGGCGCGCCACGGCTGCGGGTGGTGCTGGACGAGGTGTGCCGCCATGCGGCCGCCGTGCTGGGGCTGTCGTCGGTGGACGAGGTGGAGACCCGGAAGGTCTTCCGGGAGCTCGGCTTCGACTCGCTCACCGCCGTGGAGCTACGGAACCAGCTGGCCGTGGCGACGGGTGTGGCGCTCGCGCCGTCCGTCGTCTTCGACTATCCGACGCCCCTGACGCTGGCCCAGCATCTGCTGGGCCGGATCACGGGCGGGGACGCCGCAGGAGCGGGCTCGTACGCGCCGGGCGACGTTGTGCCGCTTGTGCCCGGGGCGGCCGCCCTGGACGAGCCGATCGCGATCGTGGCCACGAGCTGCCGTTTCCCCGCGGGCGTACGGTCGCCCGAGGACCTGTGGCGGCTGCTGCTGTCCGACCAGGACACGCTCTCCGCGTTCCCGGCGGACCGCGGCTGGGATCTCGACGCGCTGTACCACCCCGACCCCGAACGCCCCGGCAGCAGCTATGTCCACCAGGGCGGATTCCTCCCGGACGCCGCCGACTTCGATGCCGGCTTCTTCGGCATCTCGCCGCGCGAGGCGATGGCGATGGACCCCCAGCAGCGGCTGCTGCTGGAGACCTCCTGGGAGGCGCTGGAACACGCGGGCATCGACCCGCTGTCGCTGCGCGGCAGCCGTACCGGGGTGTTCATCGGCCTCGTACCGCACGGCTACGGCGGTGAGGGCGCCGACACCGAGGGCGCCGAGGGCTACCTCTTCACCGGAGCGGCGGGAAGCGTGGCATCCGGCCGGATCGCCTACAGCTTCGGGCTGACCGGACCAGCCGTCACGGTGGACACGGCGTGTTCGTCCTCGCTGGTGGCACTGCATCTGGCCGTGCAGGCGCTGCGCAACGGCGACTGCGGGATGGCGCTCGTGGGCGGCGTCTCGGTGATCTCCACACCGGGTGTGTTCACCGAGTTCAGCCATCAGCGCGGGCTCGCCCCCGACGGCCGCTGCAAGCCCTTCGCGGCGGCGGCGGACGGCACAGCGTGGGCGGAGGGCGTGGGCATACTGCTGGTCGAACGGCTGTCGGAGGCCCGCCGCAACGGCCACCAGGTGATGGCTGTGATTCGTGGCTCGGCGATCAACCAGGACGGCGCCTCCAATGGCCTCACCGCGCCCAATGGACCGTCCCAACAGGCGGTCATCCGGCAGGCGTTGGCGAACGCACGTCTCACGCCGTCCGATGTCGATGTGATCGAGGCACACGGGACGGGTACGGCGCTGGGCGACCCCATCGAGGCACAGGCGCTGCTCGCCACGTACGGCCAGGGCCGATCCGCCGAACGCCCCGCGCTGCTGGGCTCGATGAAGGCCCACGTCGGCCACACCGGCGCGGCGGCCGGGGTCGCGGGCATCATCAAGATGGTGCTGGCCCTGCGCCACGGTGTGGTTCCCCGCACGCTGCATGTGGACGAGCCGACGCCACATGTGGACTGGGGCTCCGGTGCGGTGCGGCTGGTGACGGAGACTATGGGCTGGCCCGAGGCGGAACGGGCGCGCCGCGCGGCGGTGTCGTCGTTCGGGGTCAGCGGCACCAACGCCCATGTGATTCTGGAAGCGGCCCCGACGGTGGATACCACGTCCCAGTCCATGCCCACGGAGGGTGTGCTGCCGTGGGTGATCTCGGCACGCTCCGAGGCCGCGCTACGGGCGCAGGCAGCGCAGTTGCGCGCGTTCGTGGCCACGAGCGATCGGCATCTCGCTGATATCGGCTCGACGCTGGCACGGCACCGGGCCGCGCTGGAGCACCGCGCGGTGGTCGTGGCCGCCGACCGGGACACTTTCCTGGCCGGGCTGGACGCCATCGCCACCGGCGAGCCCGCCGCCCATGTGGTCAGCGGAGTGGCTCCAGAGGAGCCGCCGTCCGGTGCGGTGTTCGTCTTTCCGGGGCAGGGGTCGCAGTGGGTCGGCATGGCCGCCGAACTGCTCGAATCGTCAGCGGTGTTCGCCGAGTCCATCGACCAATGCGCCCAAGCTCTCGCTCCGCATATCGACTGGGATCTGCTCGATGTGCTGAGGGCGACCGGGGACGATGCCCTGGAGCGGGTGGATGTGGTCCAGCCCGCCCTCTGGGCGGTGATGGTGTCCTTGGCCCAGGTGTGGCGTTCGTTCGGTATCGAGCCCTCGGCCGTCGTCGGCCACTCCCAGGGCGAGATCGCGGCCGCATGCGTAGCCGGTGTGCTGAACTTGGAAGACGGCGCACGGCTCGTGGCACTGCGCAGCCGCCTCATCGCCCAAGACCTGGCCGGGCACGGCGGCATGGCCTCACTCACCGCCCCCGCCGACCAGGCCCGCGAGCTGCTGACGGGCCACGACGACGTCTGGATCGCCACCGTCAACGGCCCGACCTCCACCGTCATCGCCGGGAGCCCCGCCGCGCTCACCGACGTCATGGCACAAGCGGAAGCCACCGGTATCCGGGCCCGTGCGATCGCCGTCGACTACGCGTCCCACACGCCCCACGTCGAACGCATCCGAGAACGGCTCCTCCAGCTGGCCGCACCCATCACCCCCCGCACCGGGCATGTGCCCATGTACTCCACCGTCACCGCCGCTCCCATCGACGGCGAGACCCTCGACGCCGAGTACTGGTACCGCAACCTCCGCGAACCCGTCCGCTTCCACGACACGCTGCGGACTCTGCTGACCGACGGCCACACCCTCTACCTGGAGACCAGCCCCCACCCCGTCCTCACCACCGCCATCCAGGAAACCAACCCAAACACCCACGCCACCGGCACCCTCCGCCGCGACCAC
>NZ_JAAAYH010000006.1:0-63845 GCF_018035285.1 Streptomyces sp. MK37H
ACCAGCTCCGCCGGGCCGTCGGCGACACGGCCTTCTTCACCATCCTCCGCACCTGGCTCAAGGACCACCGGCACGGCAACGCCGACACCAAGCAGTTCATCGAGCTGTGCGAACGGAAGTCCGACAGGGACCTCAGGGCTCTCTTCGACATCTGGCTGTACGGGCCCGGCAAGCCGAAGAGGCCCTGAGGCCGCGGGCTTCAGCAGCCGGGCACGCTGCCGGGCGGGGCGCACTGGTTGGGCGTGTTGGCGAAGACCGAGCTCGCCACCAGGTTCACCGTGCCGCGGTTGTAGATGCCGCCGCCGTCTCCGGCCCGGTTTCCGCTGACCGTGGTGGACTGCAGGGTGGCGGTGCGGCCGGACTGGTTGAGCAGACCGCCGCCTCGAGAGCCGGTGGCACTGGCAGTGTTGCCGACGATCTGTGTGCTGGAGGTCGTCAGCGTGGCGCCATTGACGATACCGGCCCCCGCATCGCCGCTGGCGGTGGCGGTGTTGTGATCCACGCTGCTGGAGAGGAGGTGGGTGGTGGCGAACGAGGTGATGCCGGCGCCCACGGGGGCGGTGTTGCCGCTGACCTCCGTGTTCAACAGCGTCAGCGTGCCGCTGCCCCAGATGCCGCCTCCCGATGAGGTGGCGGTGTTGTTGACGACTCTGCTGTTGGTGAGCGTGGCGGTTCCGCCGTCCATGTCCATTCCGCCCCCGAAGGGCGAGGTGTTGCCGCTGAGCGTGGAGTTCTCGACGGAGACCGATCCCTCGTCGTTGTCGATGCCGCCACCCCCCGAGTCCGAGCCCACGTTGCCGGTGATGGTGGAGTTGACCACCCGTAAGGTGCCGCCGTCGTTCAGCCAGACGCCGCCTCCTACCTCACCCGGGGAAGTACGGCCATTGCGGACGGTGAGGTCGACGAGGGTGAGGTAGCCGTCGGGCGGATCGACTTCAAAGATGCGGAAGTCCGGGGTGCCGGCCGCGGCGGAACGCTCGATGATGCTGCCGTTCCCCGTGATCGAGATGTTCTTTCTGATCACCGGCAGTCCGTTGGGGCTGCCGGAGTCGGAGTTGTCGACGGCGGTGAGGGTGTAGGTGCACCCGGCCGACAGCACCAGGCTGTCGCCGCCGGAGTTGTTGGCGTTGGTGATGGCCGTGATCAGTGCGGTCGGGCTGCAGGGCACGAAGGTCGCGGCGTGAGCGGTGGACGGCACCGCGGCCAGCCCCGCGACCGCGAGGGACATGCTGGCGAAGGCCCGCATGACAGGGGTGATGCGCATGGTGCTCCTCGATGAGGGAGTGGCATGGGCCGCCGTGCGTCACCCGGTACCGGCCCGTAGGCCGCTCCCCGGGGGAGCGGAAGGCGGCCCACCGGTTGGGACCAGTACGCCACTGTGAGGGCACCTCCCCCAAGGGGCATGTTCAGAAAGTCACCTGTACGGGCTAACATCCAAGGATAAAAGTGATTTCAGACCTTATGCCGCCCGTCGGCAGAACGAGAGGCCGGGCCTTCAGGCCCGGCCTCTCGTGCGACGCGCGGCCGTTCCGACCGCGCCCGGGTCCGTCCGCAGAGCGCGATGGTGTGCCGCGGGCCCCTGGGCTCAGGCGACGCTCAGCAGGGCGCTGGTCTCGGCGGAGGACATCTCGGTGGCGTAGACGCGGCTGCCCGGCTGGTGCTTGCGGCCGCCCTCGCCCAGGTGGCCGGCGTCCACGGGGTCGAAGCCGATGTCGCGGATCAGCCCGGCCACGGCGGCCCTGGCCTCCTCGTCGTTGCCGGACAGCGGGATGGCCACCCGGTCGGTGGCGCCCTTGGGGCGGGCGTGGTCGCGGAGGTTCTCCCAGTAGATCGCGTTGAACGCCTTGACCAGGTTGGCGCCGGTGTGGGCCTGGATCTTCTCGCTCGAGGTGGTGGCGTCGGCGTCGAGCTCCGGGTCGTTTCCGTCCCGCTCGGGGTAGTAGTTGCAGGTGTCGATGACGACCTTGCCGCGCAGCGGCTCGGTCGGCAGCTCCCGGTAGCGGCCGTAAGGGATGGACACGACCACCGCCTCGCCGATCCGGGCCGCCTCCTCGGCGGTCACCGCGCGGATCGGGCCGCCGATGTCGGTCACCAGGTCGGCCAGGGTGTCCGGGCCGCGGGAGTTGGCGATCGCCACCTCGTAGCCGATCGAGGCGAAGTGGCGGGCCAGCGTCGAGCCGATGTGGCCCGCTCCGATGATTCCGATGCGCACGGCGTTGCTCCCCTCCTCGTCTGTGGTGGGCCCCCGGCGGGTTACCGGCACCCCGCGGATCATGCATGCGCGGTGGGGGCAGGATGGCCGCCGGTGCCGCGCTCAGCGGCGGCGGGCCCGGGACCGCGCCGAGGCGAGCGGCTGGCGCGGCGACTAGACGTCGTCGCGGAGTACCGGTCGCAGCGCCTCGATCACCGCGGGATCGTCGATGGTGGAGGGCAGCTCGGTGTCCCGGCCGTCGGCGATGTCGCGCATGGTGCGGCGCAGGATCTTTCCCGAACGCGTCTTGGGCAGGGCCGCGACCACGTCGACCCGGCGCAGCGCCGCGACGGGGCCGATCGTCTCCCGGACGGCCGCGACGAGTTCCGTGGCGATGTCCCGCGGATCGCGGTCGAGGCCCGCCTTGAGCACGACGAGGCCGCGCGGCACCTGCCCCTTGAGCGGGTCGGTGACGCCGACGACAGCGCACTCGGCGACATCCGGGTGAGCGGCGAGCACCTCCTCCATCGCGCCGGTGGACAGCCGGTGCCCGGCCACGTTGATCACGTCGTCGATGCGGCCCATGACGTAGACGTAGCCGTCCTCGTCCTTACGGCCGCCGTCGCCGGTGAGGTAGTAGCCGCTGTAGGCGGACAGGTACGAGCGCACATACCGTGCGTCGTCCTGCCACACGGTGAGCAGCGTGCCGGGCGGCAGCGGCAGCCGGATCGCCACCGCGCCGTCGGCGCCCGGCGGCGCGTCGCGGCCCGTCGCGTCGAGGATGCGCACGTCGTAGCCGGGCATGGGCACCGTGGGCGAACCGGCCTTGAGCGGGTGGGGCTCCAGGCCCATGGGGTTGGCGACGATCGGCCAGCCGGTCTCGGTCTGCCACCAGTTGTCGACCACCGGAACGCCGAGCAGGTCCGTGGCCCAGCGGTAGGTCTCCGGGTCCAGGCGCTCACCGGCCAGGAACAGATGGCGCAGCGATCCGATGTCATGGGCGTGCAGAAGTGCCCCGCGCGGGTCCTCCTTCTTCACCGCGCGGATCGCCGTCGGCGCGGTGAACAGCGCCGTCACACGGTGTTCGGCGATCACCCGCCACAGCGCACCGGCGTCCGGAGTGCCGACGGGCTTTCCTTCGTAGAGGACGGTGGTGCAGCCGGTGAGCAGCGGTGCGTAGACGATGTAGGAGTGGCCGACGACCCAGCCGACGTCCGAGGCCGCCCAGAAGACTTCACCGGGGTGGGTGTCGTACACGTTCTCCAGGGACCAGCGCAGCGCGACCGCGTGGCCGCCGTTGTCGCGCACCACGCCCTTGGGCCGGCCGGTGGTGCCGGAGGTGTAGAGGATGTACAGCGGGTCGGTGGCGGCCACTGGGACGCAGCCGACCGGCTCGGCGGTCGCCATGGCCTGGTCCCAGTCGAGGTCACGGCCGGTCATCTCGGCCGCGCACTGCGGCCGCTGGCGGATGACACAGTGCTCCGGCTGGTGTTCGGCCAGCGCGAGGGCATCGTCCAGCAGCGGCTTGTACGGCACGACACGGGCCGGTTCGATGCCGCACGAGGCGGCGATGACGAGCTTGGGGCGGGCGTCGTCGATGCGCACGGCGAGCTCACGCGCGGCGAATCCCCCGAAGACGACCGAGTGGACGGCGCCGATGCGGGCGCAGGCCAGCATGGCGACGACCGCTTCGGGAATCATCGGCATATAGATCACGACGCGGTCGCCCTGGGCCACGCCGAGCCCGGTCAGCACTCCGGCGAACCGCGCGACCTCGTCACGCAACTCCCGGTAGGTGAACGCCGCCTTGCGGCCGGTGACCGGGCTGTCGTACACCAGCGCGAGTCGCTCGCCGCGCCCGGCGTCGACGTGGCGGTCCAGAGCGTTGTGGCAGGTGTTCAACCGCCCGTCCGGGAACCACCGGTACAGCGGGGCCTCCGACGCGTCGAGGGCCCGGGTCGGGGCGACGGTCCAGTCGATGGCACGGGCGGCGTCCAGCCAGAAGCCTTCCGGATCCTCCAGGCTGCGCCGGTACTCAGCCGCATAGCCGTCCTGCTTCGGCGCCTGCGTCATGTCGATGCCCCTTTCCTCGTTCCGTTTTCCTCGATCCGTCCGCGCCGTGCCGGGAGGTGCCTCCCGCCCGCGCCCGTCCCGTACGAGCGGGTGGGCGTGCGTGCGGGTGGCACCCAGGGGCAGCCCAGCGGATGTGCCCGCCGGGCGCCAGGGTCATTTCATCAGCCATTCGGCGATGGCCTCCGCGCATGCGTCCAGAATGGCTTCGCCCTTCTCGGCGGACGCCCTGCGCGCGTCACCCGCCACGC
Source organism: Streptomyces sp. MK37H (assembly GCF_018035285.1). Lineage (NCBI taxonomy): Bacteria > Bacillati > Actinomycetota > Actinomycetes > Kitasatosporales > Streptomycetaceae > Streptomyces > Streptomyces sp. MK37H. The sequence continues at coordinate 4,513 of NZ_JAAAYH010000006.1, forward strand.
CCGACGACGTGACGGTGTGGAACGACCGTGGTACGTGGATCGCCTCGCTCGGATCCGACTGGAGCGCGATCTCCGGGCCGACCGCCTCAGCGAGCCGTCCCTGGTCGACGAGGTCCGGCGCGATCGCCATCGCCATGGACGTCTCGCCCTCGCAGGCGTGCATCAGGGTGTCCTGGTCCTCCAGGATCTCCGCGATCCGCGCCTGCCCGGCCATGAAGTAGCTGGTGACGGCGATGGGCGCGGAGAGTTCCCGGGAGATCTCACCGCTGATCGCGTTCAAGGTCGTGATATTGCCGCCGTGGCCGTTGACGATCAGGATCTTGCTGAAGCCGGCCATGAGGATGGAGCGGCACACATCGCGCAACAGCGCGTGGTACGTCGCCAGCGTGAGGGTGAAGGTGCCGCCGAACTCGACATGATGGTCCGCCAGCCCGCACCAGAGGGACGGAGCGACGGCCACGGGCCTGCCCTGAGCGACCATGATCCTTGCTGCCCGGCGGCATGCCTCCGCGCTGAGGAAGTCATCAACGCCGGTGGGCAGGTGCGGACCGTGCTGCTCGGTGGAGCCCACGGGAAGCAGCACCGGTGCGTCCTGGGCCGCCAGCTCCTTGAGAGCGCGAGCGGTCATGCGGTTCCAGAGGATCTCTGGCATGGGGGTGTCCCTTTCCTGGCGGGCTCGGCGGAGGTCAGTGCGTGTTTTCAGGAATGACGGGGGGTGTGGGCCGGACGGGGGACGTGGACCCGACGGAGGACGTGGACTCGGCAGGGGACGTGGACCCGACGGGGGCGTCCGGCCGGGCGACGGCGGCGTGCGCCGGAGCCGAGATGGCTTCCAGCCCCAGTCCCGTGGTCCGTACGCCGAAGACGATCGCGACCGCGGCCAGCAGCATCGCCACGGCGACAACGGTGAAGGCGACCGCCGCTCCATAGGCGTCCAGGAGGGGGACCAGGTAGAAGGGGGCGGCCGCTGTCGAGAGCCGGCTCAGTGAGTACAGCCAGCCGGTGGCGGTGGTGCGCACACTCGTGGGGAACTGCTCCAACTGGTAGATGTGGCCCGAATTTGACATGACATTGGCCACCACGGTGAAGCAGAAACCCGAAGCGATGATCATGGCCGCCGAGCGGGCGCTTCCGTACATGAGCCCGAAGACCGCCATGCCCACCAGCGACGCGGACAGGATCCATTTCCGCTCCGCCCTCTCCATGATGAGCATGGAGAGATAGGAGCCGAGCGGATAGCCGATGAACGAGAAGGTCAGATAGGTCAGCGAGGTGTCGAGGTCGAATCCCTTGTCGGCGAGGACAAGCGTGGCGAGGTTGCCGAAACCGTAGAAGCCGATGGGCGCGAGGATCCACAGGATCGCCATGATGACCGTGCGACGGGCCAGGGGCCGGCGGAAGATGGCACGGACCGGCACCGGCTCGACCGGAGACCCGATGTCCGGCTGCTCGGGCTCGCCGGAGACCGCGGGAGGTGTCCAGCCTTCGGCCTCGGCGGCCTTCTCGAAACGGCTGGTGACGGCGTCGGCCTCCGCCGTGCGTCCGACCGACTCCAGCCAGCGAGGTGACTCGGGCAGACCTCTGCGCACCAGGAACGTCAGCAGGGCCCCGAGGGACCCGATGGCAAACATCCAGCGCCATCCCGCGACACCGAGCGGAGCGCCGTCCACCAGCACCAGGCCCAGGAAGCCGACGGCGGGTACGGCGAGATAGGCACCCGTGAAGGCCCATGCCACGTAGTAGCCGCGCCGGGCCGGGGGGAGGATGTCGCCCAGGAACGAATCCGTCACCGGCAGCTCCCCGCCCAGGCCGACGCCTGCCACGAAGCGGAAGATCACGAGCGTCCACAGGTCCGGGGCCAGGGCGCAGCCGAGCGTGGCCGCGGAGTACAGGGTCAGCGTGACCATGTACGCGGTCCGCCGGCCGACCCGGTCCGCGAGCCGCCCGATCACCACGGCTCCGACGAAGGCTCCGACGAACGCCGAGGCCAGGACGAGCGACAGCTCGAAGCCGGCCAGGTCGAAGGTCGTCCTCAGCGTGGTCGCCAGGACTCCGACGAGGAACAGCTCGTAGATCTCGAAGAAATGGAGCACCACTGGTCCAGCCTGCCGCTCGGAGACCTGTCGACACGCCTCGAACAGAGCCTGGGGAGCGACGGCGACCCGGCCGGATTCCTGCGCCAGTTCTCCGAGATCCTGCTGACCTTCATCGACGACACGGATCAGGTCGCCTTCACGCGGCTGGTGATCGCCGAGTCCCGCCGGAGCCCCTGGATCGCCGAGGAGTTCTACCGGGTCGGCAAGGAGCCGTTGACCAAGGCACTCGCCGACTGCCTGCAGCGTCTGCACGAGACAGGGAAGATCAACTGTCCGTCCCCGGGGCTGGCGGCACATCAATTCCTGGGACTCATCCAGGAATTCATCATCTGGCCGCAGGTCATGACTATCGGGCCGGATGTCATGAACATCCCGCCGTTCGATGTGGTCGTCGAAGAGGGAATCGCCATGTTCCTCGATCGCTATGGTGTCGGCAAAAGGCCCGCCTAAAGGTCATTGGGCGCGGCAGCGACAAGGGAATGTGTTGGCGTGGAGCTGATTCGGGAAGACAATGGAAGTGGAGTATTCCCGGAAGATCGGAGGATTCCATGATCGCCCTCGGGATCATTCTCCTCGTCGTCGGCTTCCTGACCGGCATCTCCATCCTGTGGACCATTGGCATCGTCATCCTCGTCATCGGAGCGATCCTCTGGGTCCTGGGCACCGCCGGACACGCGATCGGTGGGCGTCGGCACTACTGGTAGCAGAGGCGCCGACGCGTGCCGGCCAGTGCCTGCGCCCGGCCACTCGGCCGTGTTCCGGGCGGACCAATACCTGTGGTGGCGAAATGAGAAATTGATGCAGCGCGCGAAGAAAATTTCTGACGTGACAGACGGAGCGAAATGATTTAACATGCGCAGCCGCATGTGCCGTGCTACTGTGCTTCCAGTTGCAGTTGTGGTTCCCAAAATCTTCAAGCGCCCTCACTGGCTTTCCATGCCAATGGCAGTTCTTCTGCATTTCTGTCCATATTCCGGGCTGGGCAATCATCGCGCGACGCGGAGTCCGCACAGCGCGGGCTCCGGGCACTGCCCCAAAGGAGATATGACACATGGCTACTGGCACCGTGAAGTGGTTCAACGCGGAAAAGGGTTTCGGCTTCATCGAGCAGGACGGTGGCGGCGCTGACGTGTTCGCCCACTACTCGAACATCGCCGCCCAAGGTTTCCGCGAACTTCTGGAAGGCCAGAAGGTGAGCTTCGACATCGCGCAGGGCCAGAAGGGCCCGATGGCCGAGAACATCGTTCCCTCCCGAAGCTGACGCACGCAGTGAGAAGCCGGGCCCCGCGCCTTGGGTGCGGGCCCCGAATCGTCGCGCCGCAGGGCGCTGCCCCCGTCACGCCACACTCGACGCCCGGCCTCTCCGACCCGGATCGCGCCGCCCGCTTCAGGTCTCAGCCGGTGAGCATTCCCTCCGGCCGGACCCGTTTCGGTATTTGTTCTGGCCCGTTCTTGCGATTCTCTGCGCTGCTGAGCGCTGCGGGAATTCCTTGATGCGTGCCGCTTCGAGGAAGGTTCCGCATGAACCGCACACGTAAGAATGCCCGTTCCGTCCCCGCCCGTGCCGGCGGTTCCGGCTCCCGAGAGGGCGGCAGCCGCTCGGGGGCTACGGTCTCCAAGCGCTCCGGTGGTCCGAGCCGTTCGCGCGGTTACGGGGGCCGGCCCGCCGCACCGCGGGGGGAGTTCGCCCCGCCAGTGACGAGCAGCCCCGCACTCCCCGCCGCCGAGGCGTTCGCTGATCTCGAGATGCCCCGGCATTTGCTGGCCGCGCTGGTCGCCGAAAAGGTGACCGTACCGTTTCCGATCCAGGCGGCGACCCTGCCGAACTCCCTCGCGGGCCGTGACGTACTCGGCCGCGGGCGCACCGGATCCGGCAAGACCCTGGCCTTCGGCCTGGCGCTGCTGGCCCGTACGGCCGGCCGGCGAGCCGAGTCCCGGCAGCCGCTGGCGCTGGTGCTGGTGCCCACCCGGGAGCTGGCACAGCAGGTCGCCGACGCGCTCGCTCCGTACGCCCGCTCCGTGCAGCTGCGGATGGCCACGGTGGTCGGCGGGATGCCGATCAGCAAGCAGGTCGGTGCGCTGCGTGGTGGGGCGGAGGTCGTCGTCGCGACGCCGGGCCGGCTGAAGGACCTCGTCGAGCGGGGCGACTGCTGCCTGAGCCAGGTCGACATCACCGTCCTGGACGAGGCTGACCAGATGACCGACATGGGCTTCATGCCGCAGGTCACAGCGCTGCTGGAGCAGGTGCGCCCGAAGGGGCAGCGGATGCTGTTCTCAGCCACTTTGGACCGCAACGTCGACCTTCTGGTCCGCCGGTACCTGATCGACCCGGTGGTCCACTCCGTCGACCCGTCCGCGGCCGCGGTCACCACGATGGAGCACCACGTGCTGCATGTGCACGGCGCGGACAAGCATCAGGTGACAACAGAGATCGCGGCGCGAGAGGGCCGAGTGATCATGTTCATGGAGACCAAGCATGCCGTCGACCAGCTCACGCGCCACCTGCTGAAGAGCGGTGTACGGGCCGCCGCACTGCACGGTGGAAAGTCGCAGTCGCAGCGCACCCGGACCCTGGCCCAGTTCAAGAAGGGGCATGTGACGGTCATGGTGGCGACCAATGTCGCGGCACGCGGGATCCATGTCGACAACCTCGACCTGGTGGTCAACGTGGACCCGCCCAACGACCACAAGGACTACCTTCACCGGGGAGGCCGCACGGCCCGCGCCGGCGAGTCCGGTCTCGTCGTCACCCTGGTCACGCCCGGCCAGCGCCGCGACACGGTCCGTCTCATGTCGGACGCCGGGATCCGCCCTCGGACCACTCAGGTCCGCTCAGGTGAGGCCGAACTGAGCCACATCACCGGCGCGCGCACTCCGTCGGGCATTCCGGTCGTCATCACCACAGCGGGGGTGGACCGCCCCGAGCGCGGCGTCCCCAACTCTCGCGATCGGCGCGGCCGGGCCGCTGGGGGCCGCCGGACCGGCGAGGCGACACACCGTAAAGCTCAGCGGCAGCCCGCCCTCGACGCGGCAGCCTAGAACCTTCCTCGATCAGGACGCTTGCCCATTCCCCAAGGAGGCACCCTTTGACGCTGGTCCAGATGACGCCGCACCCGGCGGATTCCGCCACCAAGACCGTGGTCGACGCCATGGACGCGCCCGGCCCGCAGGTCTGGGACTACATGACCGTAGAGGTGGCCTTGTCCGTCATGGCCAGTGCCCGTTCCAGGCACCTGCTCGTCCATGACGAGGACGGCCGGTGCACGGGCCTGATCGCTCAGGACCAGCTCACCGTCGTCCGCGACAGCTCCGCATACACGGATCGGGTCCGTCTGCGGGACATCTTCCGCGACAACGGGCCCTTCACCTCGCCCATGACCACGATCGCCGAAGCGGAGCGCACGATGCGGCACGGGCGGCTCGGGGCCCTCCCCGTCATCGACGAGCACGGCTGCGCCGTGGGCGTTCTCGCCCTCTCACGCTGATCCGCCTCCCCCGCTCAGACTTTCCCCCTCTCCCTGTGAGGCACCCATGCGTTGCGTCATCGCCCGCTTCCCGTTCGACCTGACCAAGAGTGGGGTGCTGGCGTCGATGAAGGGCGTCACGCCCGAGCTCGTCACGGGTGCGTCCGTGGTCATCGGCCGCCGCCAGTACCCCGTGAAGCAGGTGGGCGAGGTCGTCACCGGGCAGGACCGTCGTGACTTCACCGTCGGCGAAGTCACCAGGGCCATGACCCGTCTCGGCTTCACGTGCCGTGCCCTCCCCGAAATCTCACCCGCGCGCGGCCTCACTCCGCTTGAGGAAGCGTCGGCTCAGCTCGGCACCCCGGCGCCCAGGTAACCGACGGGACAGGCGAAAGCCGAGACCAGGACAGCGTTGAGGGCTCGACCGGCACGCACCGGTCGAGCCCTCAACGCGTTCAGTGTCCGGTCGGCAAGACAGCGCCTCCAGGGCCGACCAGGGGTCCGTGACTCATGAGTCGGAGTAGCTGAAGTCGCCAACGGTCCAGCCGCTGACGTCCTTGATCGCGACGCGGTACATCCCGCCCGTCTCGGGGATCCCCATGCTGCCTTGCAGGATCCGGGCGACGTGGAAGTGCAGATGCGTGGGCGGCTCGCCACGGTCGGGCCGCTCCTGCGTCTCGCCGGCGGTGAAGACGCCGGCGAAGGGGCCGAGACGGTCCGAGTCCCTCAGGATCTCCGATACACGCTGCCTCCACACGGCTTCGGGAGCCAACCGTCCGGTGATGACAGCGCCGCCGGTGACCACGGTCAGGGACATCTGATTGCTCTGCTCGGACTCCACCATGGCGGCCAAGTCAACGAGCAGTTCGTCAGCGTTCGACATGAGAGCCGATTTTATTCATCGATCCGGCCGGCTGTACCCCACTGGACGCAGCGGCGAACGGGCCGATGTCTCCTCCCGGGGTGTGGCCCCTGCGCCGGCCGGGTGACCAGGCGCACGCCCGCTGTTGCGGGCCGCAGGCTATCGAGGACTGACGCAGGACAAAATCTATGCTCGCCAGAGTAGACATTGGGCTGTGGGATGGCTAAGGTTTTTCCCGTAGACAGAGTCGAAGCGAGACCCGGCAGACATGAACTGGCGGGTAGAAGTACATGAAGTTCCCAGGTCGGTGCGGCTGTGGAGTTGCGAAGCCAGGTTGTTCGCAGGAAGGCGACGTGACTGGCAGCCGCACCGGGCGGCCCGGAGTGGATGACTCAGCAAAGAACGGAGGAAGCGGACGCCATCAAGGATCGCCCGGGCACGGAGAACCGGCCCGGGTACCGCAAGACCCCGGAATGGAAGGTGGTCCCCGGTCACGCATGCGCGATCCCCGCTATCCCGCCCTCCTCGGGCGGCGTAGCGGAAGACAGAAGGTCGGCACAGCAGTAGGGCCGACAGATGGTGTTGAATTTCCTTCGGGGCCCTGGTGCGTACGGCACCAGGGCCCCTCGACGCGTTGCTCAACGAGGTGAGAATGACAGTAGACAATCCGCTCGGTGGTCGTCTGGACGACGACGACTACCCCGCCTACACCATGGGACGGGCAGCAGAGATGCTCGGCACCACCCCCGGCTTTCTCCGCGCCATCGGTGAGGCCCGCCTCATCACCCCGCTCCGCTCGGAGGGCGGGCACCGCCGGTACTCCCGCTACCAGCTGCGGATCGCCGCCCGTGCCCGCGAGCTCGTCGACCAGGGCATGCCGGTCGAGGCCGCCTGCCGCATCGTCATCCTCGAGGACCAGCTCGAGGAAGCTCAGCGCATCAACGCGGAGTTCCGCCGCGCCGCGGCCGAACAGCACGACGACTCGCCATGAGCCCTTCCGGTCGCAGCCGGCGCCGCAGCGCGGAAGCGGCGCTGGTCCGCGTCAGGCATTGGCATGCCAGGAGCCGGGGTCAAAGCCGGTGAGCCGAGGACGGCGTCTCCCCCACCACCGATGGTCAGGCTCCTGACCGGGCCGCGGCACGGCCGCGGCAACGTTGTTCGGCCCTGCCGTTCGCGAGCGCCGTCGAGGCGAAGAAGAGCGATTGGGAACGGTCGGCGCCGGGCCAAACCGACCCGGCATCGCCAGCCGCACTCACCGCGGAAATCTCCCCAGGTCAGCGACGAGGTGGAGTTCATACATGCCCGGCACCCGCGTCTGCGGCGGGAGCGGAACAGGTCGCCGTTGGGTCCGCCTGTCCACGTCGGTTGAGCACCGGGGCAGTTCGCGGTTGGTTTCCCGGGTCGCCCGGCCCTGGCTCCCGCCCCGCCTTCTCGCCAAGTCCGCAGGCCAGTCGCTTCTCCAGGTGCTGGATCCGCGCGGCGAGCCGGGCGTTGCGGGCTGACCTTCGAGAGGTCGGTTCGGGGCGATGCCCGACGTACCGCAGAAGCCCAGGTTCCAGGCGATTCCGGACCTGGAGACCCTGCCGCCGTACGACAGCGAGGATGTGTCCGGCCCCGCGGGCGCGGGCGAGAGTTTGTCGGCGCCGCGCCAGGCGAAGCCGTGTGAGCAGCCGCCGCGTCCACGCGATGAGATGCGGCGGGAACACCTTCACCGCGCTGGGCTTCCCTGGCGAACTGGTTGACGAGTGCACCGGTGATGCCGTGGTTCAGGTCCCCGGCCCGGGACCGTCCCGCCATCGCCGGCGCCGGCATGGACGCGGAAGGCCACAGCGCCTGAGCCTCCCGCTCGACGCGCGTCGGCTTCGACACCCACGAGCCGTGTGAGAGGCCCAGCCGCGACGCTTGGACCAGCGAACCATCCATCTTGGTATGCAAGCTTGACCATATTTGGTCCACACCCCTACGGTGCCACCGTATCCGGCCACTCATCTACGCCAATAGGGGAAGACCGTGCCTCAGCCACAAGACATCTCACTCGTGGTGCTCGGTGACCACGACGTGACTTTCGAGGAGCTCGTGGCGGTCGCTCGCTACGACGCGGACGTGCGGTTCTCGCCGGCCTACATGTCCCGAGTGGGGCACTCCCGCATGCTCATCGAACGCTTCCTGAGCGAGGAGCGGCTCATCTACGGCGTCACCACAGGCTTCGGTGACAATGTGAAGCACGTCGTCAGTTCGGCGGATGCGACCGCGCTCCAAGAGAACCTCGTGCACTCCCACTCCATCTCCGTGGGAGAGCCCCTCCCGCGAGAAGTCGTGCGAGCAATCATGTTCGTCTGGCTGGTGCAGCTGGGCCAGGGCTTCTCGGGAGTCAGCCTTGAGCTCCTGCACACGATCCGCGCCCTGCTCAACGCGGGAGTGACGCCCCTCGCGCCGAGGAGCGGATCGGTCGGTTACCTCAGCGTTGAGGGGCACATTGCCCGCGTCCTCATCGGCCATGGCCGTGCCACGATCGCCGATGAGGTGCTCGAGGGGTCCGCAGCCCTGCAACGCGGCCGGGTCGAGCCTCACCGGCTCGGTGTCAAAGAGGGGTTGTCCCTGCTCAACGGAACCCATTCCGTCACCGCCCTCGCGGTCCTGGCCGCGTACGACTCCGCAGTGGCATCCCGAGCGGCTGACCTTGCGGCGGCCCTGACGTTCGAGGCCCTGGGTGGCACGATCAAGGCATTCGACGCGCGCTACCAGGCGCGCCGTGCCCACCCCGAGCAGCATGCCGCCGCGGAAAACCTGCTGGAGATACTCGCGGGCTCAGAGATCATGGAACGCACGGCGGATGCGAAGGTGCAGGACGCGTACACGCTGCGCGGCATCCCGCAAGTACACGGCGCGGCTCAGCGGTCGCTCTCCGATGCCCGTGCCATCGTGGCGGAAGCGCTGAAGTCACTCGGTGACAACCCGGTGATCATTCCAGAGGGGGACGACGGAGTCGCTCTCATGGGAGCCAACTTCGATGGCACGTTCGTGGGGCTCCAGGCCGACCAGACCGTGAACGCGCTCACGGTCCTCGCCAAGATCTCCGAGCGCCGCACCGACCGACTGGTCAACAGCAACCTGAGTGGACTGCCGGCGTTCCTCGCGAGTGAGCCCGGGCTCAACAACGGCTTCATGATCGCGCAGTACACGGCGGCGTCCCTGGTGATGGAGATGCGAGGCCTCGCCATCCCCGCGAGCAGTGATTCGGTGCCGACCTGCGCAGGTCAGGAGGACCCCGTAAGCAACGCTTACCTGGCGACTACGAAGGCTTACGAGGCCGTACAGAAGCTTCGCTACATTCTGGCGATCGAGGTCCTGTGCGCGGCACAGGCGCGCGACCTCCGCGAGGGCCTGGGAAGTGGCTCGCCCCTCACGACCGCCCTGCACGATTTCGTCCGGAGCGTATCTCCCCAACTCGACACCGACCGCTTCTACGCCGACGAGGTCGAAGCGCTCGCACGGTCGATCCACGACGGACGGCTCGATCAACTGCTGACCACTGCTCGTGTCGCACGGTCAAGGACACAGGAGGAATTGCCGGAACACGCGCCGGCGTGATCGCCACGCGTTCGTGTTGCCGCTCCTACAGTGGCCGGGCTTGCGACTACCTGGCCTGGATCTCTGCGTGCCCACCAGTCATCTGTGCCGGGAGGCTCCCTATGGGGACCGATGGAATAGCCCAGAACCGCACCACAGCCACCACAGCCACCACCGCCACCGCAGCCACCACTGCCAAGGAACCCCTGACCAGGTTTCACCTCAGGGTGACCGCAACCACGTTCGGCGCGAACTTCTCCGACGGTTACGCACTGGGGATCATCGGGGCCGTCCTGCCGGTGCTCGACACCTCGATGCACCTGAACGGGGCCTGGCAAGGACTGCTCGGCTCCTCCGCGCTGATCGGCCTCTTCTTCGGCAGCGTGATCCTCGGCCGCATGGCCGACGCCATCGGCCGTCAGAAGCTCTACCTGTACAACTTCGTCCTCATCGTGCTCGCCTCCGCCGGACAGCTGTGGGCACACAGTCTGTGGAGCCTGTTCGTTCTGCGCCTGCTCATCGGGTTCGGGCTTGGCGCGGACTACGCGGTGGGCCCCACACTGCTCGCAGAGTTCTCGCCTCGACGGATACGCGGCCTCCTGCTCGGGTCCTTGACTGTTCTGTGGACCGTCGGCTACGTGCTGGCCAACATTCTCGGCACCTACATCTCGCTCGACGACGACTCGGCCCATCTGCTGCTGGCCAGCGGCGCGCTGCCGGCCGCGCTCGTCCTCGTCCTGCGGATCGGTACCCCCGAGTCGCCGAGCTGGCTGGCGAGCCGGGGCCGGACGGCGGAAGCGGACGAGATCCGGCGCCACTACCTCGGGCAGGAGCCGGGCGCGCGCCCCGCGGAGGACCAGTCGGCGGTGGGGCAGGCGACCCCGGACTACGCGCAGCTGTTCGGCCCGGGTCAACGACGCAACACCTGGTTCGGCGTGATCTTCTACAGCGCGCAGGTGCTGCCGTACTTCGCGATCTACACCTTCATGCCGACGATCCTCGCCTCCCTCCACGTCTCGGACGAGAACACGCAGAACACCCTGCTCAACCTGTTCCTCCTGCTCGGCGGCGTGGTCGGGCTCTGGCCGGTGCACCGTATGGGACGCCGGCCCTTCACCATCTGGACCTTCGCGATCCTGACCGCGTGCCTGGCGGCGATGGCCGCGCTGAACAACGACGCCGGGCTGGTACTGATGGTGCCGTTCGTGGTCTACACGTTCGTCATGTCGGCTGCGTCCAACCTCGAACAGGTTTACCCGCCCGAGCTCTTCCCCACCGCGCTGCGCGGCGCCGGCGTCGGCTTCCTCAACGGCGCGAGCCGGATCGCCTCCGCGATCGGCACGTTCCTTCTGCCCATCAGCCTGGACCATCTCGGGGTCCGCTGGTCGATGGTCTGGCTGGCAGGAGTGCTGGTGCTCGGGACCCTGGTCAGCATCGCGTGGGCCCCCGAGACGAAGGACCTGGTGACGACCGAAAGTCGGTACCACTGATGCCCGTTCCCCGCCCTGACGCCAGGTGCTTCGACGGTGCGCTCCCGGTCCCATCTCGGGATGCTGCTCGCGGCGGGTCAGACCGGCGGTTTCGGAGCACTTGATCAGCGGGGGGTCATGGGTGGGCTGAGGTACTGGATGGCCGCGGCCAGGCCCGAAGCCGCGGCCGTCCGGCTTCCCTCTCCCACAAGTCTTCGAGGATCGCCAGATGTCCGTCCATCGCCCGCTCGATCCGCAGCGGATCCCGGGACTTCAATGCGTCGAGTGTCTCCTCGTGCGCACAAATGCCTCGCAGCGGATCAGCCGGCTGCCGATAGTCCATGTCCGTGGCAAGGCTGATCCGCGCCAGCAGTGAACATACGGTCTCCTCCAGAACCGAGTTGCCCGTTGCGCGAGCCATCGCGAGGTGGAACCGCGTATCCATCCGGTTGGACTTCTCCCGGTCATCGACGACCTCGCGATGGCGGTCGATGGTGTCCTGCATATAACGGAAGTCCGCTTCACCGGCGAAGATGCCGGCCAATTGAGCGACTTGGGGCTCAATCAACCGTCGTGCCTCCAGCACATGAGCGACGTCGCTGACAGTGAGGTTCACATGAGCCTTCAGTTGCGCCCCGGGCACGTCGTCGGACCGCACAAAAATGCCGCCTCCGGGCCCGGGCTCGACATGCAGAGCTCCCACCTGCACCAGGGCCTGCACGGCCTGGCGGACCGTCGGGCGGCTGACACCAAGGCCGGTCGCGAGGTCGCGCTCGGATGGCAACCGGTCTCCGATACGCAGGTCACCGGCGAGGAGAGCGAGCTCAATCTGTTCGACCGCATCCTCGTAGGTCCTGCGCGACCGAACCCTTCGCGGCGCCCACGTCATGGGAAAGCTCCTTGACAGCCTTGGCGAGGTCTCTTGACGAGCTTGCTTGCCCAAGCTCACTATAACGGTCATCTGGCTGTACCAAAGGCGGTCGTTTCCCTGCAGCACAGATCCAGCAATGGGTACGGTGACAGGGTCGGCCCCGCTGGGGCCCGAGCTCGCCTGACCTGCGCATTTGCCAGATCGTCACGTCGATGCCATAGCGACCGCTACACGTTGAAGCGGAACTCCACCACGTCCCCGTCCTGCATCACATAGTCCTTGCCCTCCATGCGCGCCTTACCGGCCGCGCGGGCCTCGGCGACGGAGCCCGTCTCGACCAGGTCCTCGTAGGAGATGACCTCGGCCTTGATGAAGCCCTTCTGGAAGTCGGTGTGGATGACACCGGCCGCTTCCGGGGCCGTGGCGCCCTTCTTGATGGTCCAGGCGCGGGATTCCTTGGGGCCGGCGGTGAGGTAGGTCTGGAGGCCGAGGGTGTTGAAGCCGACGTGGGCGAGGGTGGCGAGGCCGGGCTCGTCCTGGCCTACGGACTGGAGGAGCTCGAGGGCCTCGTCCTCGTCGAGCTCGGCGAGGTCGGCCTCCAGCTTGGCGTTGAGGAAGATCGCCTCGGCGGGGGCGACGAGGGCGCGCTGCTCGGCCTTGAAGGAGTCATCGGTGAGCTCTTCCTCGTCGACGTTGAAGACGTAGAGGAAGGGCTTGGTGGTGAGCAGGTGCAGCTCGTGGAGGAGGGCGGCGCGCTCGCTGCCCTGGACGATGCCGGCGGAGAAGAGGGTGCGGCCCTCGTCGAGGATGGCCTTGGCCTCCTCGATGGCCTTGACCTGCGGCTGCTTGTCCTTCTTGATCCGGGCCTCCTTGACCAGGCGCGGCAGCACCTTCTCGATGGTCTGGAGGTCGGCGAGGATCAGCTCGGTGTTGATCGTTTCGATGTCGCTCTTCGGCGAGATCTTGCCGTCGACGTGGACGACGTTCTCGTCCTTGAAGGCGCGGATGACCTGGCAGATGGCGTCCGACTCACGGATGTTCGCCAGGAACTTGTTGCCCAGGCCCTCGCCCTCCGAGGCGCCCTTGACGATGCCCGCGATGTCGACGAAGTCGACGGTGGCGGGCAGCTTGCGGGCCGAGCCGAAGATCTCGGCGAGCTTGTCCAGGCGGGGGTCGGGGACGCCGACCACGCCGACGTTGGGCTCGATGGTGGCGAACGGGTAGTTGGCCGCCAGCACGTCGTTCTTGGTGAGGGCGTTGAACAGGGTCGACTTGCCGACATTCGGCAGACCGACGATTCCGATCGTGAGCGACACGTTGACGACTTCCCGTAGCTTCCCGTGGCGGGGATGTGAGGACCGATGACGGGCCCCGGTGGAGCCGGGGCCGGTCCACCAGTCTACGGGGCCGCCCTCGATCACCCGCCCGGGCTGACAATCGGTCGAACACACTGCCAAGGTCCTGCGAAGGGCGTGTCCAAGACCGGATTCTCACCCTCCGGCGACCTACGTTGGTCGGGTGGAGCATTACAGCACGCGTACGCCCCGCCGCGCGGCGGCGCCATCGCCCCGCCCGGCCGCGGACGACACGTATCCGGGACGGGGCAGAAGCACGGGTCAGGGCCGGGGGCGGCCCGGCGGCGCGGCCCGGGCCCCTCGGCCCGCCGCACGCCGTACGGGACCGTCCGGAGCGGCCGCGGCGCTGCCCGCCGTCCTGCGGCGGGCCCGGGGGCTGTCCCTCCCCGATCCCCGGCTTACCGGGCTGGGCGCGGGGCTGCTGACCACGCTCACCATGCTCGGCATCGGCTGCCTGGACGCGCTGCTGCTCTCCGGCTCGCCGACCGTCTACAGCGTGCTCTTCCTGCCCGCCTGCGCGGCCTGCGGGCTGTGGGTGCGGCCCGCCGATCTGCTGGCGGCGCCGGTGACGGCGCCGCTGGCGTATACGGTCGGGCTGCTGCCGATCAACGAGGGCTCGGCGGGCTTCAGCGGACAGGCGGTGGGGGTGTTCACCGCACTGTCGCTGCAGGCCGGCTGGCTCTACGCGGGGACGCTGCTGACGGTGGTGATCGTGCTCGTACGGCGGGCCGTACTGGTCATCCGGCGTCGCCGGCAGCAGCGGCCGCGGCCATCCCGGCACCCACGATCCCCGCGTTGTTCTGAAGCTGCGCCGGCACGATCTCGGCCCTGACGCCCTCGATCAGCGGCAGGAACTTGTCCGCCTTACGGCTCACCCCGCCGCCCAGCACGAAGAGCTCGGGAGAGAAGAGCATCTCCAGGTGCTGGAGGTACTTCTGCACCCGGCGCGCCCAGTGCGACCAGCTGAGGTCGTGGTCGTCCTTGACCTTGGTCGAGGCCCGCTTCTCCGCCTCGTGGCCGTCCAGCTCCAGATGGCCCAGCTCGGTGTTGGTGAGCAGATGCCCGTCGGTGAAGACCGCGCTGCCGATGCCGGTGCCGAGGGTGAGCACGATCACGGTGCCCTTGACGCCGCGGGCGGCGCCGAACGTCACCTCCGCGACCCCTGCCGCGTCCGCGTCGTTCAGCACCGTGACCGGGCAGTCCAGCCGCTCGGCGAGGCGCGACGCCAGATCGGTGCCGATCCAGCTCTTGTCGACATTCGCGGCGGTAAGGGTGACACCGTCCTTCACCACGCCCGGGAAGGTCACCCCGACCGGCCGCCCGGACCAGTCGAAGTGCCGGACGACCTCCACCACACCGTCCAGGACCGCCTCGGGCGTGGACGGATGCGGGGTGAGCACCTTATGGCGCTCTTCGGCGAGCTCACCCCGGTCCAGGTCCACCGGGGCGCCCTTGATGCCCGAACCGCCGATGTCGATGCCGAACACCTTCGCCGCGGACGCCCCCGTGTCCCCCTGGCCGTACGTCACCGCTGCGACCCCTCGGGCCGGCTGGCGGCGGCCTCGGCCCGCAGGTCCCGGCGCAGCTCCTTGGGCAGCGAGAAGGTCAGCGACTCCTGCATGGGCTGGACGACCTCGACATCGCCGAAGCCGCGCTCGGCCAGCCACTCCAGGACACCCTCGACGAGCACGTCCGGAACGGAGGCGCCCGAGGTCACGCCGACCGTGGTGACGCCCTCCAGCCATGCCTCGTCGATCTCACTCGCGTAGTCGACCAGATGGCCCGCCTTGGCGCCCGCGCCGAGGGCGACCTCCACCAGCCGCACCGAGTTGGAGGAGTTCTTGGAGCCGACCACGATCACCAGGTCGGACTCGGCGGCCACCTGCTTGATGGCGGTCTGACGGTTCTGCGTGGCGTAGCAGATGTCGTCGCTGGGCGGGCTGATGAGCTGCGGGAAGCGCTCCTTGAGCGCGTCCACGGTCTCCATGGTCTCGTCGACCGAGAGGGTGGTCTGGGAGAGCCAGACGACCTTGGACTCGTCCCGCACCTCGACGTTCTTCACATCGTCGGGGCCGTCGACCAGGGTGATGTGCTCGGGGGCCTCACCGCTGGTGCCGATGACCTCTTCATGGCCTTCATGGCCGATCAGGAGGATGTCGTAGTCCTCCTTGGCGAACCGGACTGCTTCCTTGTGGACCTTGGTGACCAGGGGACAGGTGGCGTCGACGGTGGCCAGCCTGCGGGCGGCGGCCTCCTCGTGGACCACCGGCGCGACACCGTGCGCCGAGAAGATCACGATGGAGCCCTCGGGTACCTCCTCCGTCTCGTCGACGAAGATGGCGCCCTTCTTCTCCAGGGTCTGGACGACGTACTTGTTGTGGACGATCTCCTTGCGCACATAGATCGGCGCGCCGTACTGCTCCAGGGCCTTCTCGACGGCGATCACGGCACGGTCGACACCGGCACAGTAGCCACGGGGGGCCGCGAGCAGGACCCGGCGGGCGGAGGTTGCAGTCATGACCCCATGGTAGGGGCGATGACCGCGAGGTCTGCCGGTTGGTGGGGCGATGACCCCGCCGCTGTCGGTGGTGGCCGATACCCTCGCGGTCATGGCTGTCAACACGTCCGCGGAGGCGCCGATCCCGGTCGGCGAGGTGTCCCGGCTGATCGGGGGCTGGATCGACCGGCTCGGCGCGGTCTGGGTCGAGGGGCAGATCACCCAGCTGTCCCGGCGCCCGGGCGCCGGTGTGGTGTTCCTGACCCTGCGCGATCCCAGTTACGACATCTCGCTGACCGTCACCTGCTTCCGTGCCGTCTTCGACAAGATCGCGGACACGGTCACCGAGGGCGCGCGGGTCGTGGTGCACGCCAAGCCGGAGTGGTACGCGCCGCGGGGCCAGCTGTCCCTGCGGGCCGCCGAGATCCGCCCGGTGGGCGTGGGCGAACTGCTCGCGCGGCTGGAGCAGTTGAAAAAGGCGCTGGCGGCGGAGGGGCTGTTCGCTGCCGACCGCAAGAAGGCGCTGCCGTTTCTGCCGCAGCTGATAGGGCTGGTCTGCGGGCGCGCCTCGGCCGCCGAGCGCGATGTGCTGGAGAACGCGCGGCTGCGCTGGCCCGCCGTCCGCTTCGAGGTGCGCAATGTGGCCGTGCAGGGGGTGCACGCGGTGCCGCAGGTGATCGAGGCCGTCAAGGAGCTCGACGCGCTGCCGGAGGTGGATGTGATCGTGGTGGCGCGCGGCGGCGGCAGCGTGGAGGACCTGCTGCCGTTCTCGGACGAGCAGCTGGTCCGGGCGGTGGCCGCGTGCCGTACGCCGGTGGTCTCCGCGATCGGCCATGAGCCGGACTCGCCGCTGCTGGACCTGGTCGCCGATCTGCGCGCCTCCACGCCCACGGACGCGGCGAAGAAGACCGTGCCCGATGTGGGCGAGGAGCTGATGCGCGTCCAGCAGCTGCGGGAGCGCGCGCTGCGCAGTGTGCACGGGCTGCTGGACCGGGAGGAGCGGGGGCTGGCCGCCGCGCTGGCCCGGCCGTGCATGCGGGAGCCGCACCGCATGGTGGACGAGCGCGAGGAGCGGATCACGGCGGTGCTGGAGCGCGCCCGCCGCTGCCTGGGCCATCTGCTGGACCGGGCCGACTCCGAGCTGACCCACACCCAGGCGCGGGTGGTGGCGCTCTCCCCCGCCGCGACGCTGCGCCGCGGTTATGCGGTGCTCCAGCACCCCGACGGCTCGGTGGTGCGGGCGGCCGAGGAGGTCGCGGAGGGCGAGGAGCTGCGGGCGCGGGTCTCCGAGGGTGAGTTCCGGGTGCGGGTCGCTGTCGGACCCGCTGAATAGGGTGAGGGGTATGGCGAAGACGGACGAGCAGACCGGGCAGGCCGGGCAGACGGACGGGCAGGCCGGGCAGAGCGCGCGGGCGGAGACCACGCTCGGCTATGAGCAGGCGCGGGACGAGCTGGTCGAGGTGGTCCGCCGCCTGGAGGCGGGCGGCACCAGCCTGGAGGAGTCGCTGGCGCTGTGGGAGCGCGGCGAGGAGCTGGCGAAGGTCTGCCGCCACTGGCTGGAGGGCGCGAGGGCCCGGCTGGACGCGGCGCTGGCGGAAGACGAGGCCGCCGAGGCCGCCGAAGGCGCCGAGGAAGCGGAAAGCGCCGGGGAGGGCTGACCGCCCACCGTCCGGCGCCCGCCGCCGAACGATTGCGGTCGGCGTTGCTCGCCGCCGGTCGACCGCCGCACTCGGTCGAGCCGTGCATCGAGGGCGCGGAAAGCCCCGCCGAGGGCTGACCGGCCACCGCTCATCGCTCACCGCCGACCGACCGCGCTCGACCGGCGCTCGGCGTCGACCCGCCACCCCTGGCGTTGCTCGCCGCCGGTCAGCCGCCGCACTCGGCCGACCCGTCCATCGAGGGCACGGAAAGCCCCGCCGAGGGCTGACCGGCCACCGCTCATCGCTCACCGCCGACCGACCGCGCTCCACCAGCGCTCGGCGTCGACCCGCCCCCCTGGCGTTGCTCGCCGCCGGTCAGCCGCCGCACTCGGTCGGGCTGTCCGCCGAGAGCACGGAAAGCCCCACCGAGGGCTGACCGGCCACCATCGGGTCGACCGCCGCCGACCGGCCGCGGTCGGCGCTGCTCGCCGCCGACCGGCCGCGCTCCACCGGCGCTCGGCGTCGACCCGCCGCCGTCGGCCTTGACCCCCATCGACCGGCAGCACTCGGCCGCGCCCTGCCGCCGTCGACGCGGCGGGAGGCCGCGTTGATCGGGCGCCGCCCATCAACGGCACCCGATCCACCGCGCTCGACCGGCTCCGCCGGTCTTCGCGCTGTGATTCAGAGCACCTTCCCCACCCCACGCCACCCTTTTTAGTTGAACATTAATCTAAGCGCCGTACAGTGGAACCCGTCAGCGATATCCCCGCTTATGCAGAGGTTTCTTCCATGGCACTCGTTCTCGACCCCGCCGCCCAGGACCTGCTCTTCCGCGAGGCCCGCACTGCCAACACCTTCACCGATGAGCCGGTGACCGAGGAGCAGGTGCAGGCGATCTACGACCTGATCAAGTACGCGCCGACCGCGTTCAACCAGTCGCCGCTGCGTATCGTGCTGGTCCGCTCGCCCGAGGCCCGTGAGCGGCTGGTCCAGCACATGGCCGAGGGCAACCAGCCCAAGACCTCCACCGCCCCGCTGGTCGCGATCCTCGCCGCGGACAACGAGTTCCACGAGGAGCTGCCCGCGCTCTTCCCGCACTTCCCGCAGGCCAAGGACGTCTTCTTCGCCGAGCGTGCCTCCCGTGAGCAGGCCGCGGCGCTCAATGCCTCGCTGCAGGCCGGTTACTTCATCCTGGGCATCCGCGCCGCCGGTCTCGCAGCCGGCCCGATGACCGGTTTCGACCCGGCCGGGGTCCAGAAGGAGTTCCTGGACGAGGACCACACCCCGCTGATGGTCATCAACATCGGCAAGCCGGGCGAGGACGCCTGGTTCCCCCGTGGCCCCCGCCTGGACTACGACGACGTCATCACCACGGTCTGATCGACTGCTCGACCGCGCTCGGTCACGCTTGATCACTCACGGGCCCTGGGCCCGGACCCCCGGTCCGGGCCAAGGGCCCCGGCCGTCACGGGGGCCGTCCGTCTCACTCAGCCCTTCTTCTCGGTGAGCGTCTCGGCCATCTCCGTCAGCTGCCCGTACGACGCCGTCCCGGTGACCACCGTGGTCACGCCCGGCTCCTTGCGTACCAGCGCGTCGTATTTGTCGCCGTCGTAGCGGACCCAGTCCTTGCCGTCGATCCGCTGCGTCCGCTTGGTCTCGCGCGCCTGCTGGGTGACCTCTTCCACGAATGGCACGGGCTTGCCGTCGCTCTGCTCGACCGCGATGTACTCCTCGTTCTGGTCGAGGAAGCCGAGGTGCCAGAGCGCGCCGTCCTGCGCGGCGGCCGGGCGGTAGGTCACCGACGTCGCGCGCCAGCCCTTGGGCAGGCTCCCGGGCTCGGGGGCGGCCACCGGGTACGGGGCGGCGCGGCGGGCCGTGGCCAGCTCCACGCGGTAGTTCACCGTCTTCACCCCGGCGCCCTTGGGGCCCTCGTCATGCGGGATACCGAAGAGGTAGATGGCCGCCGCGACGACGCCGATCGCCGCCAGCGACAGCACCATGTCCCGGACCGTCTCTTTGCCACGCATACCTGCCACGCCCCCTATCGTCCCTCATCGGGTCGCCGCATCTCGCAACAGGGCCGCGCTCATGCGTGGGGCTATCTGCTCACTTAGCCAATCAGCGGATAAAGTCATGAACACCCTCACCCTCCTGATCCCCTTGCGGGGCGGAGGGGCCCTCACGGTCCGTCGCCGTACAGAAAGGTGCGCTCCGATGACCGAGCATCATCTCCCTTCCCAGCTCGAGGTCAGCCCCGAGGCTCCCGATCGCAACCTCGCCCTGGAACTCGTCCGGGTCACCGAGGCGGGTGCCATGGCCTCCGGACGCTGGGTGGGCCGCGGCGACAAGAACGGCGCCGACGGCGCCGCCGTCAAGGCCATGCGCTCCCTCGTGCACACCGTCTCGATGAACGGCGTCGTCGTCATCGGAGAGGGGGAGAAGGACGAGGCGCCGATGCTCTTCAACGGTGAGCGCGTGGGCGACGGCACCGGCCCGGAGTGCGACGTGGCCGTGGACCCGGTGGACGGCACCACGCTCACCGCGAAGGGCATGGCCAACGCCGTCTCCGTGCTCGCGGTCGCCGAGCGCGGCACCATGTTCGACCCGTCGGCCGTCTTCTACATGGACAAGCTGGTCACCGGCCCCGACGCCGCCGAGTTCGTCGACATCACCGCGCCCCCCGGCGTGAACATCCGCCGGATCGCCAAGGCGAAGAAGTCCAGCCCCGAGGACGTCACCGTGGTGGTCCTGGACCGCCCCCGCCACGAGGGCATCGTCAAGGAGATCCGGGAGGCGGGCGCCCGGATCAAGTTCATCTCCGACGGCGATGTGGCCGGCGCGATCATGGCCGCCCGCGAGAGCACCGGTGTGGATCTGCTGCTGGGCGTCGGCGGCACGCCGGAGGGCATCATCGCGGCCTGTGCGATCAAGTGCCTCGGCGGCACCATCCAGGCCAAGCTGTGGCCCAAGGACGACGAGGAGCGGCAGCGCGCCCTCGACGCGGGCCATGACCTCGACCAGGTCCTGGAGACAGACGACCTGGTCAGCGGCGACAACGTGTTCTTCGTCGCGACCGGGATCACCGACGGGGATCTGCTGCGCGGGGTGCGGTACCGCGCGGAGACCGCCACCACCCAGTCGCTGGTCATGCGGTCCAAGTCCGGGACGATCCGGCAGATCGACTCCACCCACCGGCTGGCCAAGCTGCGCGCCTACGCCTCGGTCGACTTCGAACGGCCGAGCTGAGCGAGGTAACGGCGGCGTTCAGCCAACGGCGGCGTTCAGCCGACGCCGCATGACAGACCCCGCATGACAGACCCCGCATGACAGACCCCGCATGACAGACCCCGCATGACGGACGCCGCAAGACAAGGGCCGCATGACAAGGGCCGGGCCCCGCCTCCCGGCGGCGCCCGGCCCAGGTCCCGAAGAGTTCAGCCGGCGGCGGCGACCCGCACCGCGCGCTGCAGCTCCGCCTCCCGGCGCCGGCGGCGGGCCAGCACGACCCGGCGCTCGGCCGCGGTCAGCCCGCCCCACACTCCGTACGGCTCGGGCTGCAGCAGTGCGTGCTCCCGGCACTCGACCATGACCGGGCAGCGCGCGCAGACGCGCTTGGCGGCCTCCTCCCGCGACAGCCTGGCAGCCGTGGGCTCCTTGGAGGGAGCGAAGAACAGCCCGGCCTCGTCCCGTCGGCACACC
Source organism: Streptomyces sp. MK37H (assembly GCF_018035285.1). Classification (NCBI taxonomy): domain Bacteria; kingdom Bacillati; phylum Actinomycetota; class Actinomycetes; order Kitasatosporales; family Streptomycetaceae; genus Streptomyces; species Streptomyces sp. MK37H. The sequence goes on from NZ_JAAAYH010000006.1 coordinate 26,036, forward strand.
GCCTCCGAGTGCCAGGGGCCGGCCTGATCCCGCGCGGGGACGCGCTGCGGGGGCACGGCGGCTTCCAGCAGGGGCTGATGCGGTTGCAGCACGGTCTACTCCTGACGACGGCTCCGGTGGTCACCCTTGCCCGCCTCGAGGTGTACGGCCCCGTTAGCACCCCCATCAGCCGTACGAGAGACGATGCACCAAGCCTTACCCGCTGTGCGCGCGCTTATGCACACCGTTGTCCCACCCGGAACTTCCCCGTGCACACCCCTTCTTCAGGGCTTACGCTCGCAGGTTCTTGAGCCGCTTGCCCCGCTTGGGCTTGGCCTCCACACCGCCGAAGACGGCGAACCCGGTGACGTGGATCACCGGTGCGTCGGGGTCCTGCGCCTCGTACGTCGTGACGTCGAAACCGCCGAGGATGCCCGCGCCCGAACCGCGCAGCGAGACGTTCTCCGGGACCTTGATCTCCACCCCGCCGAAGGCGGCCACGACATGGATGACGATCTCCTGCTGCTCGAAGACCGCCTCGGTCAGGTCGATCTCGACGCCGCCGAAGACCGCCAGGGCGTTCGTACGGCGCCTGACCCGCCAGCGGCCCTTGCGCGTCGAACCGCCGAAGACCGCCACCAGGTTCTCCGACTCGGGGAGGGAGCGCGGCCACTCCGCCCCCGCGTCGCGCGCGGACGCGGAGGCGGCGCCGCGGGTGGGGGCGGTGGGCAGATCGCGCACCAGGGGCTCCAGCTCGCCGAGGGTCTTGGCGCGATAGACCGCGTCGATCCGCTCGGCGTGCTCCTCCGGCTGGAGCCGCCCCTCGGCGAGGGCCTCCCGCAGGATGTCCGCGATCCGGTCGCGATCCGCGTCGGACGCCCGGAGCTCCGCCTCCGTGGTCGGCGCGGGCGCGGCAGAAGCGGGCGCCGGGGCCGACTCGGCCTCGGGCGCCGGAGCGGGGGCGGATTTGGTCAAGGGCACGGGCTGCTGCTCATCCACGGGCTCAGCGTACCCAGTCGCGATAGATCGCGACTAGGGGACGATCCCTGGAGTGTCCCTGATCCTTCCCCTACCGGGCCCTGCCTCTGCTACTGAGCCCTACCTCACAGGTCTCGTCCCGCGGCCCCGTTCTACGCTTGTGGACGCGCTGTCGACGAAGTCAGCCCAAGCCCCGTCGAGTGAGGAATGGCCGCGATGCCCCCCGTCTCCCGCCCTGCCAACCCTGGTTTCGCCTATTCGGACCTGCTGCCCCTGGGAGAGGACACCACGCCGTACCGTCTGGTGACCTCCGAGGGCGTGAGCACCTTCGAGGCCGACGGGCGCACCTTCCTGAAGGTCGAGCCGGAGGCGCTGCGCAAGCTCGCGGCCGAGGCGATGCACGACATCTCGCACTATCTGCGCCCCGCCCACCTCGCCCAGCTGCGCCGCATCCTCGACGACCCCGACGCCAGCGCCAACGACCGCTTCGTCGCGCTGGACCTGCTGAAGAACGCCAACATCGCGGCGGCCGGGGTGCTCCCGATGTGCCAGGACACCGGCACGGCGATCGTCATGGGCAAGCGCGGGCAGAACGTGCTCACGCAGGGCGGCGACGAGGAGGCCCTCTCGCGCGGTGTCTACGACGCGTACACCAAGCTCAACCTGCGCTACTCCCAGATGGCCCCGCTGACCATGTGGGAGGAGAAGAACACCGGCTCCAACCTGCCCGCGCAGATCGAGCTGTACGCGACCGACGGCGGCGCCTACAAGTTCCTCTTCATGGCCAAGGGCGGCGGCTCGGCCAACAAGTCCTTCCTCTACCAGGAGACGAAGGCGGTGCTGAACGAGGCATCGATGATGAAGTTCCTGGAGCAGAAGATCCGCTCGCTGGGCACGGCCGCCTGCCCGCCGTACCACCTGGCGATCGTGGTCGGCGGCACCAGCGCCGAGTACGCGCTGAAGACCGCGAAGTACGCCTCCGCGCACTACCTGGACGAGCTGCCCACTTCAGGCTCGCCGACCGGCCACGGCTTCCGCGACAAGGAGCTGGAGGAGAAGGTCTTCGAGCTGACGCAGCAGATCGGGATCGGCGCGCAGTTCGGCGGCAAGTACTTCTGCCATGACGTGCGGGTCGTACGGCTGCCGCGGCACGGCGCCTCCTGCCCGGTCGCGATCGCGGTCTCGTGCTCCGCCGACCGCCAGGCACTCGCCAAGATCACGCCGGAGGGCGTCTTCCTGGAGCAGCTGGAGACCGACCCGGCGCGGTTCCTGCCGGAGACGACGGACGAGGAGCTGGTCAAGGGCGCGGGCCCGGACCTGGACGCGGTCGCCGTCGACCTGGACCGGCCGATGGACGAGGTGCTGGCCGAGCTGACCAAGCACCCGGTCAAGACCCGGCTCTCGCTGACCGGCACGCTGGTGGTCGCCCGGGACATCGCCCACGCGAAGATCAAGGAGCGGCTGGACGCGGGCGAGGAGATGCCGGAGTACCTGAAGAACCACCCGGTCTACTACGCGGGCCCGGCCAAGACCCCCGAGGGCTATGCCTCGGGCTCCTTCGGGCCCACGACGGCGGGCCGGATGGACGCGTACGTCGAGCAGTTCCAGGCGGCGGGCGGCTCGAAGGTCATGCTGGCCAAGGGCAACCGCTCCAAGCAGGTCACCGACGCGTGTGCCGCGCACGGCGGCTTCTACCTGGGCTCGATCGGCGGCCCGGCGGCCCGGCTGGCCCAGGACTGCATCAAGAAGGTCGAGGTCCTCGAGTACGAGGAGCTGGGCATGGAGGCGGTCTGGAGGATCGAGGTCGAGGACTTCCCGGCGTTCATCGTGGTGGACGACAAGGGGAACGACTTCTTCCAGGACCCGGCGCCCCAGCCGACGTTCACCAGCATCCCGGTCCGGGGTCCTGGGCTGGCGTAACGCCTTCGGGGCGGCGGGGGACGGATGCGCCCCCGCCGCCCCTGCCCGTCCAAGTCCAACGGCCGCGTCCAACGGCCGCCTCCAACGGCCGCGCGTTCGGTCAGCCCCTCAGCGCCGCCTCGAAGGCGCCGGGGCGCTGGGTGACGCCGCTGCAGCGGGTGTTGGGGACGACGCTCGCGGTCGGCTCGGGGGCCGCGGCGCCTGCCGTGGGGGCGGTCGGGGTGGCGGACTGGGTCATCTCCGAGGTGCACGGCTGGTCCCGTTCGGCGGACCACATCGACAGCCGTCCGATCCCCTTCTCCGCGGCGAACCGCGCCAGACCGGACGCGTCCTCCAGCGTGAAGGTCTCGCCCGTGACGTCGTTGACCCCGATCATCGGCGTCACGGCGAGGATCTTCCAGGCGGCGGCGTCGGACATGCCGAACACCTCGCGGATCCGGGCCTGGGCGGCGGTGGCCGCCTGGACGGCGTAGTCGCCCATGTCGCCGGTGTGGTCGCCGCTGTAGTTCATCGCCATGATGTTGACGCCCGAGAGGATGACCCCCTCCTGTTTGGCGGCCTCCAGCTGGGCGACGCCCTGCGGGGTCAGCCCGTCCGGCATGGCGGGCAGGGTGAAGGAGATGTTCAGGCCCTCGTGGGTGCGCTGGATGAGCGCGAGCGCCTGGGCGCGGCGGGCGGTCGCCTCGGCGTTGGCGAGCGACTCGCCCTCGAGATCGAAGTCGATCCTGGTGGCCTGGTAACGCTCGATCACCTCGGCATAGGCGGAGGCGAGTTCGGGGACGTCGGTGCAGACGGTGGCGAGTTCCGTGCCCTCGGCGCCGCCGAAGGAGATCCGTACGTCGCCACCGGCCCGGCGGACGCCCTCGATCCGGGCCTCCAGCCCCTGGTCCTCCAGCGAGGTGCCGCCGTCCCACACCGGGGCGCAGCCGTCGCCCGCGACGACGAAGCCCAGCGAGAACTCCTTGACCCCGCGCGACGCCGCGGCGGCCATGTCGTACCCCGCGTCCGACCAGGCGTTGACGTACGGCACGAACTCGGCGGGCGGGCGCGCCGCGGGGGGCTGTGACGCCCGGGGCTGTGAGGGCGCGGCGTGCGGCTCGGGCGACTGCTTCTGGTGTCCCGCCCATACGGCGATGGTGGCGCAGACCACCGCGCCGGCCACGGCGATTCCGCTCATGCGGGGGCTGGCCCTCATGGCTCTGGCTCCTCCTTGTGGTCCGGTACGAGGCGCCGGGGGCCTGCGCCGCCCGTGCCGTTCTCCCCGTCAAACCTCGCATATTCGGTGAAGCCTACTGAACTATGACACACCGCATGTTTGACTTATATGTCGCATGTCGTATTTTCTGCATTAGCCTCTTCCGTATGGATCCTCAGTCAGATGTGGCCGAGCGCGCGCCTTCGCGTCCCCTCCGCGCTGACGTGGCCCGGAAGGGGCCCGTGTTCGTGGACCTGTCCGGGCGCCGTGGCCGACTGGTACGACATGTGGGCGTCCTCGCGGGAGCCGCCTGCCTCGGCTATTCGGCGGTCCTGGGGTTGGGCTACGCGGGCGGTACGCCGTTCGCGCCGCAGACGCTGATCCCCGGGCATCCCGTCTCCACCGAGGCGTTGGGCCGGGGGCCGAAGCACACCCCCGAGGGGCGTTCGGGACCCTCCGAGTCGCAAGAGCGGCGTGACGCGCACGCCTACGGCTACGAGGACGAGTACGGGGACGGCGGGTACGGGCCGACCCACCGTCAGCACCGGCGCGAGCGGCACGCCTCGGGGCGCCCGGAGCACCGGAACGCCCGGGAGGCCGTCGCCCTGCCCCCCATCACCACCCGGCCACGGCCCGCGCCTCCGCGGCCCGACCCGCCCAAGGCCCTCCGCGCGGCGCAGCGGCACTCCCCCGCGCACCACCGCCCCGGCGGCCGCCAGTCCGCCGCGGGGCACCGGTCCGCCGCGGGGCACCGGTCCGGCAAGCACCACAAGGCCGGCCACACGCCGTCACATCCGGTCGGCCACTCGCCGGGCAAGCGGCCCACGGGCGCGTCGCACGGCCCGTCGAAGCAGCACCCCGCGGGCGCCGAGCCACCCGCCAAGGGCTCCGGCCACTCGCAGGCCCCCGGCCACACCACCCGGCCCGGCCACGCCGCGTCCCCCCAGAAGCCCCAGTCCCAGAAGCCCCCGCAGGCCGATACGCCCAAGCCCCCCAAGGGGCCCGCCGGAGGCGGCACCCCGGCCGACGAGCCGGGTACCCCGCAGGCCGAGGACGAGGCGTCATGAGCGGCGGCAGACCGCCGAGGCTGCCGCGGCCGCGCCGCCGGCTCCCCGCACCCCGTCAGGACGGCGCGCCCCGTACGGTGTTCCGGCTGACAGGTCCCGGCCGCCGCGCCGCGCGCCGCGCGAGCGGGCCGGGGGCCAGGGGCAGACTCAGGCTCACCAGCAGGCTCGAGCCCACCGGCTGGCTCAGGAGCCGGCTCCGTACCGTCAAGCTGCGCAAGCTCCGCACCCGCACCCGGATGGCGCTCGCCCTCGCGACCCTGCTCGCGCTGGTGTGCACCCTGCTGCTGGACGGCTATCTGCACGCCGAGGTCGGCAACGACGCCCGGGTGTACCGCTCACACGCCTCGCGCACCGTCCCCGACCGGCTGCGCAAGGGCGGTCCGGTGATCACCTTCGACCACCGGGGAAAGGCCACCGAGCACGCCATCCCGTCCAAGACCATCGCGCTGACCTTCGACGACGGCCCGGACCCGCGCTGGACCCCGGAGATCCTCGACGTGCTGCGCCGCCACAAGGTGCGGGGGACCTTCTTCGTGCTGGGCCAGATGGTGATCCGCCATCCGGAGCTGGTCCGCCGGATGCGGGCCGCGGGCCATGAGGTCGGGGTGCACACCTTCTCCCATGTCGACCTGTCGTACCAGGACAAGGGGCGCATGGACCGCGAACTGGCCCAGTCCCAGCTGGCCCTGGCCGGTGCGGCGTCCATCACCAGCTCGCTGTTCCGCGCGCCGTACGCCTCCAAGGTCCGCGCGCTGGACGACCGCACCTGGCCGGTGCAGCAGCACATCGGCTCCAAGGGCTACATCAGCGCCTTCGTGGACACCGACAGCGAGGACTGGCAGCGGCCCCCGGTGAAGGAGATCGTCCAGAACGCCACCCCCGAGGGCAGGAAGGGCGCGTCGGTGCTCTTCCACGACGCGGGCGGCAACCGCGCCCGCACCGTGCGGGCCCTGTCGCTCTACATCGAGCGGATGAAGAAGAAGGGCTACTCCTTCACCACGGTCACCGGCGCGCTCGGCGCCCACAGCGCCAACCACCCGGCCCGCACCCTGCCGGTCTGGGAGGGCCGGGCGCTGATCTGGGCGGCCGCGGTCAGCCACAGCGCACTGCCGTTCCTTATGGGGCTGCTGGGCCTGGTGGGCTTCTCGGTGATCGGGCGGCTGCTGCTGATGGTGGTCCTCGCCTGGTGGCACCGGCGCTCCCGGGAGCGGCGGCGCTGGAGCCGGGTGCAGGAGGTCACCGATCCGGTGAGCGTGATCGTGCCCGCGTACAACGAGAAGGAGTGCATCGCCAACACCCTGAGTTCGCTGTCCGCCTCCACCCACCCGATCGAGATCCTGGTCGTGGACGACGGCTCCACCGACGGCACCGCCGATATCGCCGAGGCGATGGGGCTGCCCAACGTACGGGTGCTGCGCCAGGCCAACGCGGGCAAGCCCGCGGCCCTCAACCGGGGCATCGCCCATGCTCGCCACGAGCTGATCGTGATGATGGACGGCGACACGGTCTTCGAGCCCACCACCATCCGGGAGCTGGTGCGCCCGTTCGCCGACTCGCGGGTGGGCGCGGTCGCGGGCAACGCCAAGGTCGGCAACCGGGGCCGGATGATCGGCGCCTGGCAGCACATCGAGTATGTGATGGGCTTCAACCTCGACCGGCGGATGTACGACCTGCTGCGCTGCATGCCCACCATCCCCGGCGCGATCGGCGCCTTCCGCCGCCGGGCACTGCTGGAGGCCGGGGGCATGAGCGCGGACACCCTGGCCGAGGACACCGACATCACCATCGCCCTGCACCGAGCGGGCTGGCGGGTGGTCTACCAGGAGCACGCCCGCGCCTGGACCGAGGCGCCCAGCTCCCTCGGCCAGCTGTGGAAGCAGCGCTACCGCTGGTCCTACGGGACCATGCAGGCGCTGTGGAAGCACCGCCGCTCGCTGATCGACCGGGGGCCATCGGGGCGGTTCGGGCGGGTGGGGATGCCGCTGGTGGTGCTCTTCCAGATCCTCACCCCGCTGTGCGCGCCGCTGATCGACCTGTTCACGTTGTACGGGGTGATCTTCGTGGACCCGGTGCGGTCGCTCGCGGCGTGGGGCGCGCTGCTGCTGGTGCAGCTGCTGGGCGCGGCGTACGCGTTCCGGCTGGACCGGGAGAACTACCGGGCACTGGCCGTACTGCCGTTGCAGCAGATCGCCTACCGCCAGTTGATGTATCTGGTGCTGCTGCACTCCTGCGTCACCGCGGCCACCGGTGCCCTGCTGCCGTGGCAGAAGCTCAAGCGCACCGGCGAGGTGGACACCCCGCGGGCGCCCGAGGCCGTACGGTGACCGGGCTCACCCGTTCGGCTCAGCGGGCGCGGGAACACGGTGTGGCGTGAAGACGCTGTCCTGGACGGAGGTGTCCCCATGACCGACGAGAGCCACCGCGACGACAGCCCCCAGGAGGGCTACCGCATCGAGCACGACTCGATGGGAGAGGTCAGGGTGCCCGCACACGCCAAGTGGCGCGCCCAGACCCAGCGGGCGGTGGAGAACTTCCCCGTCAGCGGGCAGCGCCTGGAGCGGGCGCACATCCAGGCGCTGGCCCGGATCAAGGGCGCGGCCGCCCTGGTCAACGCCGAGCTGGGGGTGGTGGACAAGGACATCGCGGGGGCGATCTCGGAGGCGGCGGCCGAGGTCGCCGAGGGCCGCTGGGACGACCACTTCCCGGTGGACGTCTTCCAGACCGGCTCCGGCACCTCGTCCAACATGAACACCAACGAGGTGCTGGCCACCCTGGCGAGCGAGCGCCTGGGCCGCCCGGTGCACCCCAATGACCACGTCAACGCCAGCCAGTCCTCCAACGACGTCTTCCCCTCGTCCATCCACATCGCGGCCACCGCGGCCGTCACCGGTGATCTGATCCCGGCCCTGGCCCAGCTGGCGGAGGCGCTGGAGCGCAAGGCCGCCGAGTTCGCCGAGGTGGTCAAGGCGGGGCGGACCCATCTGATGGACGCCACTCCGGTGACCCTCGGTCAGGAGTTCGGCGGCTACGCGGCCCAGGTGCGGTACGGGATCGAGCGGCTGCGCGCCTCGCTCCCCCGGCTGGCCGAGCTGCCGCTGGGCGGTACGGCGGTGGGCACCGGGATCAACACCCCGCCCGGGTTCGCCACCGCCGTCATCGCCGAACTGACCCGCACCACCGGGCTGCCGCTGACCGAGGCCCGGGACCACTTCGAGGCGCAGGGCGCGCGGGACGGGCTGGTCGAGACGTCCGGGCAGCTGCGGACCATCGCGGTCGGCCTCACCAAGATCGCCAACGATCTGCGCTGGATGGCGTCCGGCCCGCGCACCGGGCTCGCCGAGATCGCGCTGCCCGATCTCCAGCCCGGCTCGTCGATCATGCCGGGGAAGGTGAATCCGGTGATCCCCGAGGCCACGCTGATGGTCGCGGCGCAGGTCACCGGCAATGACGCCACCGTCGCCACGGCCGGGGCCGCCGGGAACTTCGAGCTCAATGTGATGCTCCCGGTGATCGCCAAGAATCTGCTGGAGTCGATCCGGCTGCTGACCAATGTCTCCCGGCTGCTCGCGGACCGCACCATCGACGGGATCACCGCCAACGCCGAGCGGGCCCGGGAGTACGCGGAGTCCTCGCCGTCCGTCGTCACCCCGCTCAACCGCTACCTCGGCTACGAGGAGGCGGCGAAGGTGGCCAAGCGGTCGCTGGCGGAGCGCAAGACGATCCGCGAGGTGGTGCTGGAGTCCGGCTATGTGGAGCGGGGGCTGCTGACGCTGGACCAGCTGGACGAGGCCCTTGACGTCCTGCGTATGACACATCCTTAGCCGGGCGTTGGCCCCCGGTTGCGTCATAGGTCACGGCATCGCGGCCCGCGCGCACCTAAGATCTGCTCATGACAGCGGACACCGTGGAGACGACAGGGACGGCGGACATCGCCCGGTGGGCACCGGGCGACCATATTCTGTGGCGCTATCGGGCCAACGCCTCCGACCTCATCCACATCTGCCGTCCCGTGACCGTCGTCGAGGACACCGCGGAGCTGCTCGCCGTCTGGCTCGCCCCCGGCACCGTCTGCGTCAAGCCGCAGCTCACCGACGGCACCTCGGTGCACCACGAGCCGCTGTCCACCCGGTACACCAAGCCGCGGACCACCGCGCGGTCCCAGTGGTTCGGCACCGGTGTGCTGAAGCTGGCCCGGCCCGGCGAGCCGTGGTCGGTGTGGCTGTTCTGGGACCAGGGCTGGCAGTTCCGGAACTGGTACGTGAACCTGGAGGAGCCGCTGGTCCGCTGGGTCCACGGAGTGGACTCCGAGGACCACTTCCTGGACATCGCGGTCTACGCCGACCGCAGCTGGGAATGGAAGGACGAGGACGAGTTCGCGCAGGCGCAGCGGGCCGGGCTGATGGGTCCCGAGCAGGCGGAGCGGGTCCGGGCCGCGGGGCGGGCGGCCGCGGCGACCATCGAGTCCTGGGGAGCGCCCTTCCGGGACGGGTGGGAGAACTGGCGGCCCGACCCCGCGTGGTCCGTGCCCGCTCTTCCGGCGGACTGGGGCCGTACGGACAAGAAGCACACCTCGGCACACTCGAGGTCATGAACCTCTTGTCGTGTCCCAGTGTTTCAAACGTAGGATCGTCGTCCGGAACACTGCCCATGCGGGACACCAGACGCCGGCGCAAGTCACGGGCGATGCGCAAGATCTGACGTAATGTCACAGGAGGGGCGGAGTCGTGAGCGGTGAGGACGAGCACGGGGACGGCTACGAGGGCTACGAGGACTTCGACCGCCTCGCGCTGGACCGCAGCGGTCAGGCGGAAGCCTTCGACCACATCGGCGACCGCTACGACGACGCCTTTCCGCACAAGGAAGGCCAGATCGACGCCGGCCGCTGGCTGGCCGAGACGCTTCCGCCCGGCTCCCGGGTGCTCGACGTCGGCTGCGGTACGGGCCTGCCCACGGCCCGTCAGCTGGTCGACGCGGGGCACGAGGTGGTCGGGATCGATATCTCCCCGGGGATGCTCAAGCTGGCCCGGGACAATGTTCCGGAGGCCACCTTCCACCATGTGGACATCGTCGATCTGCGGGTGGGCGGCCGGTACGGCCCCGGAGGTCCCCGGGAGCTCGGCCCGTTCGACGGCATCGCCGCCTACTTCACGCTGCTGCTGCTGCCCCGCCCGGAGATCCCGTACGCACTGCGAACCCTGTACGCCGCACTCAGATCAGGGGGGCTGCTGGGGCTGGGCATGGTGGAGGCGGACATCGACGACTTCCCCATTCCGTTCCTCGGCAACTCGGTCCGGGTATCCGGTTATCTGCGGGACGAGCTGCGCCAGGCCGTTCGCGATGCGGGCTTCGAGATCGCCGGGGAGGACTCGCACGCGTACGCCCCGGCCAGCACGGACGTACCACCCGAGATCCAGCTCTATCTGAACTGCCGACGACGTGCCTGACACTCGGTGCGCCCACGAGACGCGGGCGCACGGCCCCGGACGGATGGAAACCCACGCGTGACGGAGCACCCCACCTCCCACAGCAGGCGGCAGGCGGCCACCTCTGCCGCCGCCCCGGGCGCGGCCGCGCCCGACGACGCGCACGGCGCGGTCCCGGACCCGCGGACCGCCGTGCGGCAGACGGCTGCCCCCGGCCAGGAGCCGGGCGACGGCCGCCCGCGTCCGGCCTGCCCCACGGACGGGCCCGCGGGCCCGGCGGCCCACGACGGACCCCCGGGTCCGGCCGGGGAGCCCGCGCCCCGCGCCAGAGGGCGCGGCGCCGCCCCCGAGCGCGGCGAGGGCGCCGACCCGACGGGGCCCGCGCGCCGTGGCCGCGGCAGAAGCGGCGCGGACGGCGCGGACGGGCGGGGGAGCGCCGCCGCGGCGCGCGGTGGTGGAGGCAGGGAGCGCCGGAACACGGCGGAGAGCGAGCACCCGGCGCAGCCGGAGCACGGCACACCGGAGGGCGAGCCTGTGTGGGACGCGGATCGCAATGCCGCAAGAGGCGCGTCGCGCCGGCCGGGGGCGAACGGCGGCACCGGCCCCGACGAGCAGCCCCCGGCCGCCCAGGGCGACGGACGCGGCCGGGGAGCGGCGCGCCGGGGCGCCGGCGCGGGCGAGCATCCGGAGCGGCCCGGCGAGGCCCATGCGGCGGCCGGGTCCGGCGCGGCCCATGCGGCTGGCGCCACGGCGGGGGAGGTCGCCTACAGCACGCCGGAGGGCGGAGTGCCCACCGTGCCCGGAGTGCCCACCGTGCCGCCCGCGAGCGGCACCGCCGCCGCCGAGGCGGCCACCGCGCGGGACCGGGGCGGCGACCGGCTGCGGTTCGTGGGGGCCGCTACGCGCCGGATCGCCCGGGGCATCGACCTGGACGAGATCGTGCTGGGCCTGTGCCGGGCCACCGTGCCCACCTTCGCCGACGCGATCCTGGTCTATCTGCGCGATCCGCTGCCGGTCGGCGACGAGCGCCCGGTCGGCCCGGTGGTGCTGCGGCTGCGCCGCACCGACCGGATCCCGCTGGACCCGGACACCGACAACGGCCGGCTGTCCCTGCTGCCCTCCCAGCCGGATCTGTCGCCCGCCGTGGGCGGCGGCCCGGCCGCCGAGCTGTGCGAGGTGGAGGCGGGCGGTCCGCTGGCCGAGGTGCTGCGCGGGGTGCGGCCGGTGTTCGGCGACTCGCAGGCAGCCCGCGCCGCGCTGCCGGAACTGCTCGGCGAGGGGCCGTCGGTGGCGACCGGTCAGCGCACCGTGCTGGCGCCGCTGCGCGGCCGCCGCCGGGTGATCGGCGCGGCCGTGTTCGTACGCCGCCCCGACCGGCCGCCGTTCGAACCCGACGATCTGCTGGTGGCGGCCCAGCTGGCCACCCACACCGCGCTCGGCGTCGACAAGGCCGTGCTGTACGGGCGCGAGGTGTACATCGCGGACGAGCTCCAGCGCACCATGCTGCCCGACTCGCTGCCGCAGCCCACCGGCGTCCGGCTGGCCAGCCGCTATCTGCCCGCCGCCGAGACCGCGCGGGTCGGCGGCGACTGGTACGACGCGATCCCGCTGCCGGGAAACCGGGTGGCGCTGGTGGTCGGCGATGTGATGGGCCATTCGATGACCTCCGCCGCGATCATGGGCCAGCTGCGCACCACCGCGCAGACCCTCGCCGGGCTCGACCTGCCGCCCGAGGAGGTGCTGCACCACCTGGACGAGCAGGCCCAGCGGCTGGGCACCGACCGCATGGCCACCTGCCTGTACGCGGTCTACGACCCGGTCGCGCACCGCATCGTGGTGGCCAACGCGGGCCATCCGCCGCCGCTCCTGCTGCACCGGGGCGGCCGCGCCGAGGTGCTGCGGGTGCCGCCGGGAGCGCCGATCGGGGTCGGCGGCGTCGACTTCGAGGCGGTCGAGCTGGACGCGCCCGCCGGGGCCACCCTGATGCTCTACACCGACGGGCTGGTCGAGTCGCGGATGCGCGATGTGTGGACCGGGATCGAGCAGCTTCGGGAGCGGCTGACCGCCACCGCCCGGCTCACCGGCCCCAACCCACCGCCGCTGGAGCCGCTGTGCGACGAGGTGCTGGACATGCTCGGCCCCGGCGACCGCGACGACGACGTGGCGCTGCTCGCGGCCCGGTTCGAGGGCATCGCGCCCAGCGATGTCGCGTACTGGTTCCTGGACCCCAAGGCGCAGACCGCCGGGCAGGCGCGCCGGCTGGCCCGCCGGGCGCTGGCCCGCTGGGACCTCGACGATCTGACGGACGCGGTGGAGCTGCTGGTCAGCGAGGTGGTGACCAACGCGGTGCGCTACGCGGAGCGGCCCATCACCCTGCGGCTGCTGCGCACGGACGTCCTGCGCTGCGAGGTCGGCGACGATGTGCCGCAGCTGCCCCGGCTGCGCCAGGCCCGGCCGTCCGACGAGGGCGGGCGTGGGCTGTATCTGGTGAACCGGATGGCGCGGCGCTGGGGCGCGACCCGGCTGTCCACGGGCAAGGTCGTCTGGTTCGAGCTCGCGATGCCGTCCTGAGCCGCCCCGCCCGTCGCGCCGGGTCCTGCGCCGTACGGTTCAGGACCCGGCGCGGAGGTACGCCACGACCATGTCGCCGACCATCCGGCGGTAGTGGGCGCGGCGCCCCGGGTCCAGGGGGTCGCGGCCGAAGAGGATGCCGAAGGTGTGCTGGTTGGCCACCGGGAAGACGGCGAATGAGCTGATCATCATGTGGACGTCGACGGCGTCGGCGTCGTCCCGGAACAAGCCCTGCTCACGGCCGCGGGCGAGGATCCCGGAGATCAGGTCGATCACCGGTGTGCCGGCCTTGGCCAGCGTCTCGGACTTGGCCAGGTGCTCGGCCCGGTGGATGTTCTCGATGGACACCAGCCGGATGAAGTCGGCGTGTTCGGTGTGGTGTTCGAAGGTCAGCTCGGCCAGGTGCCGGATGGCCTCGGCGGGGTCCAGACCGGTGACGTCCACGGCCTGTTCGGCCTCGCGGATGCCGGTGTAGGCGCGCTCCAGGACCTTGATGTAGAGCTGCTCCTTGCCACCGAAGTAGTAATAGATCATCCGCTTGGTGGTGCGGGTGAGGGCGGCTATCTCGTCGACGCGGGCCCCGGCGTAGCCGCGTTCGGCGAATTCGCGGGTGGCGACGTCCAGGATCTCGGCCTGGGTGCGGACGGCGTCGCGGAGGCGGCTGTTCTTCGGCGGCTGATCGCTCATGCTGGGGCCACTCTACGTCCAGGGGGTTCACAAGATGGCGGTCCTGGGCCTTTACTGTCCACGCTACTAACGAACCAGTTCGTACATTAGCCGGGAAGGCGGGAGGTCGCCGGTATGCGCGGCAGTGAGCGGCAGTCACGCGGGTCGCGGGAGGGCCGGAAGGGGCGGGAGTCCTGTCTGGTGGGGCTGATCGGCTCCGGCGTGGGCCCCTCGCTCTCCCCCGCCCTCCACCAGCGCGAGGCCGACCGCCACGGGCTGCGGTATCTCTACCGCCTGATCGACATCGATCCGCTGGGGCTCGGCCCGGACGGGGTGGGCGAGCTGGTGCGGGCCGCCGCCCGGCTGGGCTTCGACGGGCTCAACATCACCCACCCCTGCAAGCAGACGGTGATCGAGCACCTCGACGGGCTGTCGGAGGACGCCGCGCTGCTCGGCGCGGTCAACACGGTGGTGTTCGGCGAGGACGGCCGGGCCATCGGCCACAACACCGACTGGTCCGGCTTCGCCCGCTCCTTCGCCCGCGGTCTGCCCGACGCACCCACCGGCGAGATCGTGCTACTCGGCGCGGGCGGAGCGGGCGCCGCCGTCGCCCACGCCCTGCTGACCGTCGGCGCCGACCGGCTGACGCTGGCCGACACCGACCCGGCGCGGGCCGCCGGGCTCGCCGGGACGCTGGCGACACGGTTCGGCGCCGCCCGGGTCCGTACCGTGCCCCCCGGCGGGCTCCCGGCGGCCCTCGAGTGCGCCGACGGGCTGGTGCACGCCACCCCCACCGGAATGGCCGCCCACCCCGGGCTGCCGCTGCCCGCGGAGCTGCTGCGGGCCGGGCTGTGGGTCGCCGAGGTGGTCTACCGCCCGCTGGAGACCCCGCTGCTGGCAGCCGCCCGCGCGGCCGGCTGCCGCACCCTGGACGGGGGCGGCATGGCCGTCTTCCAGGCCGCCGACGCCTTCCGCCTCTTCACCGGCCGCGAACCCGACGCGACACGGATGCTCACCGACCTCTCCGACCTGCTCGAGCTCCCCGCCGGAGGCTGATCATGCGCAAGTCCATCGCCACCGTGTGCCTCAGCGGCACCCTCGAGGAAAAGCTCACCGCCATCGCCGCCGCCGGTTTCGACGGGGTCGAGATCTTCGAGAACGACCTGCTGGCCAGCCCCCTGTCACCGGAACAGGTCCGGGACCGCGCCGCCGAACTCGGCCTCACCATCGACCTCTTCCAGCCGTTCCGCGACGTCGAGGCCGTGCCCGAGGACCTTTTGGCCCGCACGCTGCGCCGGGCCGAGAAGAAGTTCGCGGTCATGGAGCGGCTCGGGGCGGATCTGATGCTGGTGTGCTCCAGCGTCTCCCCCGCCGCCCTCGACGACGACGCCCTCGCCGCCGAGCAGCTGCGGCTGCTGGCCGAGCGGGCCGCCGCCCACGGCATCCGCATCGCCTATGAGGCGCTGGCCTGGGGGCGGCATGTGAACACCTATGACCACGCCTGGCGGATCGTCCGGCAGGCCGACCACCCGGCGCTCGGCACCTGCCTGGACAGCTTCCACATCCTCTCGCGCGGCTCGGACCCCAAGGGCATCGAGGAGATCCCCGGCGAGAAGATCTTCTTCCTCCAGCTCGCCGACGCCCCGCTGATGGCCATGGACGTCCTCCAGTGGAGCCGCCACTACCGCTGCTTCCCCGGCCAGGGCGGCCTCGACGTGGCCGGGCTGCTGGAGCACGTGCTGCGGACCGGCTACGACGGGCCGCTGTCCCTGGAGGTCTTCAACGACGTCTTCCGGCAGGGCGATACGGCCCGCACCGCCGTGGACGCGCTGCGCTCGCTGATCGCCCTGGAGGAGGCCGCGGGCCGCACCGATCTGCCCGCCCCCGTCGTCCCCACCGGCTTCGCCTTCGCCGAGCTGGCTTCCACCGGCCCCGAGCTGCCCGCGCTGCTGACCGAGCTGGGCTTCGCCCGCACCGGCCGCCACCACTCCAAGCCCGTGGAACTCTGGGAGCAGGGCGACGCCCGGATCGTCCTCAACTCCGGCCTCGACAACTCCGGCCTCGACGCCGCCACCGGGCACCTGGAACCGGCGCTCGCCGCCATCGGCCTGGAGACCCCCGACCCGGCCGCCTCCGCGGGCCGGGCGCGGGCCCTGCTCGCCCCCGTCCTGCCGCGCCACCGGGCGGTGGCGGACGCCCCGCTGGACGCGGTCGCCGCGCCCGACTCCACCGAGCTCTACTTCTGCCGCACCGAACACCCCGACCACCCCAGCTGGACCGGCGACTTCACCCCGCGCGCCGCCTCCGCCTCCCCCGCCGGGATCACCCATATCGACCATGTGGCGCTCACCCAGCCCCGGCACCACTTCGACGAGGCGTCGCTGTTCTACCGCGCCGTCCTGGGGCTGCGGCCGCACGAGTCCCTGGAACTGGCCGATCCGTACGGGCTGCTGCGCAGCCGGGCCGTCTCAGGCGCCGACGGCTCGGTGCGGCTCGCGCTCAACGTGGCCCAGATCCGCCCGGATTCGGGGCCGTCCGGCTCGCTGTGGCAGCACATCGCGCTGCACAGCCGGGACATCGTCGCCACCGCACGCCGGCTGCGGGAACGCGGCGCGCCTCTGCTGCCCATCCCCGACAACTACTACGACGACCTCGAAGCGCGCCATGAGCTCGACCCCGGACTCCATCGCACCCTGCGGGAACTCGGCCTGCTCTACGACCGGGACGACAGCGGCACATTCCTGCACCTGTACACGGCCACCGTCGGCCGGGTCTTCTTCGAGATCGTCCAGCGGATCGACGGCTACCAGGGCTATGGCGCGGCCAACGCGCCCGTACGCCTGGCCGCCCAGCACGCCCGCACCCGCTGAATCCCCTTCCCCCGTCCGGATACGGCCTCGCCGTCCCCCGAGGAGCCGCCATGTCGTCAGCGTCGTCGACACCGTCCGCCCAGCGCCCGTCCCCCACCGCCGCCCCGCCCGACTGTCTCGATCTGCCCGATCCACCACCGCTGCGCACGATGATCGGCCCGGGGGTCGTCGCCGTCGGGATCGGCATGGCGGCGGGCGAGATCATCCTCTGGCCGTATCTGACCTCGGTCGGCGGGCTCGGACTGCTGTGGCTCGCGGTGGTGACCCTGGCCATCCAGACGGTGATCAACCTGGAGATCGAGCGCTACACCCTGGCCACCGGGCAGACCGTGGTCGCCGGATTCTCCCGCTGGTCCACGGCGTGGGGCATCCTGATCTGCCTGGCCGGGGCGTTCCAGTACGTCTGGCCGGGCTGGGCCACCTCCGGATCGACCGTGCTCACCTATCTGGCCGGCGGCGGCGATGTCGTCTGGATCACCGTGGGCTCGCTGGTGGGCTTCGGGGTGGTGCTGACCGTCTCACCGGTGGTCTACCGCACGATCGAGAAGGTCGAGCTGGTCAAGGTCATCCTGACGCTGTTCTTCCTCGCCGTCGTCGCCGTCGCCGTCATCGGCTGGCACACCTGGACCACGGCGGGCGAGAAGACCGTCACCGGCGCCGGCCGGATCCCGGACGGCATCACCTTCACCATGATCCTCAGCGCGCTGGGCGCCGCCGGGGCGGGCGGGGTGCACAACCTGGTGCTCAGCAACTGGATCCGGGACAAGGGCTACGGTATGGGCGCCCATGTCCCCAAGCTGGTCTCCCCGATCACCGGCCAATCGGAGGCGTCGGGCGCCGACCGCTACGCCTTTCCGCAGGACGAGGCCAATCTGGCCCGCTGGCGGGTGTGGTGGCGGCGGGCCAACACCGAGCACATCGTGTCGTTCTTCGTGATCTGCCTGGTGACGATCGGGCTGATGAGCATGCTCGCGTACGAAACCCTCTTCGGGCGCGACGATGTGGAGAACAGCCCGGAGTTCCTGCGGCTCCAGGGCGATCTGCTGGGGCAGCAGGTGGGCGACTGGCTCAAGATCCTGTTCTTCGCGGTGGCCACGGTCTCGCTCTGGGCCGCCTCGATCGGGCTGCTCGACATCATCGGACGGGTGGTCAGCGACTTCGCCAAGCGCAACTACCTGCGGGATTCGGCCTTCTGGACCGAGGGCCGGCTGTACTTCGCGGTGGTGTGGGCCGAGGTCGCCATCGGCTCGGCGATCCTGCTGTCCGGGGTGAACCAGCCGATCGTGCTGCTGACCATCTCCACCTGCACCGCCTCCCTCGTCACCCTCGTCTACACGGCGCTGCTGATCCGGCTCAACCGCCGCGATCTGCCGGCCGCCATACGGCTGCGGGGGCCGCGGCTGGGCATGATGCTGCTGGCCATCGGCTTCTACGGCTTCTTCGCCCTCGCGATGCTGAAGAGCCAGATCGAGGCGAACTTCTGACGGCCGTACGGGTGCGGTACGGGGCGGGCGTGCCGAGTGGCACGCCCGCACCGGGCCGTCACTGCTGTTGTCGGCGGAGGATGGCGCCGCCGTCGGCGTCGCCCGAGGCCGAGCTCGACGGGTCGGGCGGGCTCGGGGAGTCGGCGTCGCCCGAGGGCGATGCCGACGACGAGGCGCTGGACGAGGCGCTGGACGACGGGCTGGACGACGGGGACGACGAGGGCGACTCGCTTGCGGACTCGCTCGCCGACGGGCTGGACGAGGGCGACTCCGAGGTGGCGCTCGTACTCGGCGACGGAGGCGGCTTGACCGCCGCCCCCATGTCGGTGTCCAGGTCGAACTTCGATGCCTTCTCCCCGCTCAGCGCGGCCTCGGTGTACGCGGCCCAGATCCTGGCCGGGAAGTCACCGCCGTTGACGCGGCCGCCGCCCGCGGTGCCCTTGAGCGAGACCTGCTTGCCGACGCCCTTCAACTCGCCGAACATTCCGACCGAGGTGACCAGGTCGGGGGTGTAGCCGGAGAACCAGGCCGACTTGTTGTCGTCGGAGGTGCCGGTCTTGCCCGCGACCGCCTGGCCCTGCTGCCGCACGGCCTGGCCGGTGCCGTCGTCGACCACCCCGGTGAGGACGGAGGTGACGGAGTCGGCGGCGCCACGGCTGATCGCCTGGCCGTTGGTGGGATCGGGCAACTGGGGCCGCTCATCGCCCTTTTCGGCGGACTTCACGATCGCCGGGGTGACTTTCTTGCCGTGGTTGTCGAGGGTCGCGTAGACCCCGGCCATGTCCTTGGGGCTGGCGCCCATCACGCCCAGCGACATCGCGGGGCGTACGTCGAAGCCGCCCGCGTCCTTCTTCATACCGAGGTCGATGGCGGTGTTCTTCACCTTGTCCAGGCCCACGTCCACCGCCATCTGCGCGAAGACGGAGTTGACGGAGTTGTTCATGGCCTTCTGGACGGAGATGGGCCCGTAGGACTTGTTGTCCTCGTTCGGCGGGGCGAAGCCGGTGAGCGAGCCCTTGACCGGCCGTCTGCTGGTGCCGTCGTAGAGGGTGCTGGATGTGATCGGCGTGCCGTCCTGGGTGGTCGAGCCGTTCTCCAACGCCGAGGCAAGGATCAGCGGCTTGAAGGTGGAGGCGGGCTGGTAGTCCGAGCGGGTGGCGTTGTTGGTCCAGTGCTCCGTGTAGCCCGCGCCGCCGTACATCGCCACGATGCCGCCGTCCTTGGGGTCCACCGAGACGGCGCCGACCTGCGCGTCCTTGTCGACCTTGCGCTTCTTCGGGTCCAGCTTGTCGGTCAGCTCGGTGCGGACCGCCTTCTCCAGCGCCTTCTGCTTCTTCTTGTCGATGTTGAGGGTGACCGTCCAGCCACCGGCCTCGAACTCGTTCTCGTTCACCCCGGCCTTGAACAGTTCCTTCTTCGCGGCGTCGATGAAATAGCCCGCCTGGCCGTCGAGACCCGGGATGGGGCGGGGCTCGATGGGCACGGGGAACTTCATGCCCTCGCGCTCGCTCTTGGCCAGCCAGTCCTTCTCGACCATGTTGTCGAGGACGTAGTTCCATCGGGCCTTGACCAGCCGCTTGCCGTTGGGGCCCGCCGCCGACCAGTCGTACTGGCTGGGCGCCTGGAGCACCGACGCGAGATACGCGCCCTGCCCGACGCTGAGGTCCTCGACGTCCTTGTCGTAGTACGCGCGGGCCGCGGCCTGGATGCCGTAGGCGCCGCGGCCGTAGTAGCTGGTGTTGATGTAGCCCGCGAGGATGTAGTCCTTGGACTTCTGCTGGTCGACCTTGAGCGAGATCACCAGCTCCTTCAGCTTGCGGCTGACGGTCTGTTCCTGGCTCAGGTAGTAGTTCTTGACGTACTGCTGGGTGATGGTCGAGCCACCCTGCTTGCCCCGGCCCAGAGCGGTATTGATCAGGCCGCGGGCGGTGCCGGTGAACGAGACGCCGGAGTCGCCGTAGAAGTCCTTGTTCTCGGCGGCGACGAAGGTGTGCTGCACCTCCTTGGGGATCTTGGACAGCGGTACGGACTCACGGTTGACGTCGCCCGTCTTCGCCATGATCGAGCCGTCGCTGTACTTGTAGATGTTGGCCTCCGCCTTGGCCGCGGCGTTGGCCGGAGGAACCTCCACCAGCAGATAGAGGACGAAGAACGCCCCGACGAGCAGCGCACCGAGCCCGAGGACGTACCCCAGCACCCACTTCCAGGTGAAGAAGCGGCGTATGCCCCCCGACTTCGCCGCCCGCTTGGCTCTGCGAGCGCTCTTCTGCCGCGCGCGTCGCTCTTCCGCTCTACCCATCGCTCCCGCCGCTCCAGTCCGTAAGCCCCCCAGGCCAGCTCATGAAACTAACACCGCAACAACCCTCAAATGCCCATCGATCTAGCTTTTTCCGAAGGTGACAAAAAGCACCCACTCCAAGGGAACTGACGGCTTACGGGCGCCAAGGGTTGCCACCGACTCATAATGTGCTATCACTTTGCTAGACGCACCACCGAACGGAACGGGGAGCCCTCCATGTCCGACGCCACCTCAACCGACTCCATCACCGACCAGGCCGACATACCGTCCCTCCCGGAACCGCAGGTCCGGGAGCGGCCCGCGCACAACGTCAGCGGCGGGCTGGCCCTGCTCGGGGGCCTGGCCGGACTCGCGGGCGGCGTCGGCCTGATCTTCGCGGGGGCCGCCGTCGCCTCCGAGCACAAGGGCGCCGGGTCCACGCTGCTGATCGTCTCCGGCATCGTGGTGATCCTCGCCGCGCTCCTCACCTTGTGCGGCCTCAACACCATCGCGCCCGGCGAGGCCCGGGTGGTCCAGCTCTTCGGCCGCTACCGCGGCACCATCCGCACCGACGGGCTGCGCTGGGTGAACCCGCTCACCAGCCGGGAGAAGATCTCCACCCGGGTGCGCAACCACGAGACCGCGGTGCTCAAGGTCAACGACGCCTACGGCAACCCGATCGAGCTCGCCGCGGTCGTCGTCTGGAAGGTCGAGGACACCGCCCAGGCGATGTTCGAGGTGGACGACTTCCTGGAGTTCGTCGCCACCCAGACCGAGGCCGCGGTGCGGCACATCGCCATCGAGTACCCGTACGACGCCCACGAGGAGGACGCCCTCTCGCTGCGCGGCAACGCCGAGGAGATCACCGAGAAGCTCGCCATCGAACTGCACGCCCGGGTCGAGGCGGCCGGGGTCCGCATCATCGAATCGCGCTTCACCCACCTCGCCTACGCCCCGGAGATCGCCTCCGCGATGCTCCAGCGCCAGCAGGCGGGCGCGGTGGTGGCCGCGCGCCGGCAGATCGTGGACGGCGCGGTCGGCATGGTCGAGGCGGCACTGGCCCGGATCACCGAGGAGGAGATCGTGGCGCTGGACGAGGAGCGCAAGGCCGCGATGGTCAGCAATCTGATGGTGGTGCTCTGCGGGGACCGCTCCCCGCAGCCCGTTCTGAACACGGGCACGCTGTACCAGTGACGGACGAGAGCGGGCGCAAGGCACGGCAGCCGCGGCAGCGCAAGCAGATGCTGCTGCGGCTCGACCCGGCCGTCCATGACGCCCTCGCGCGCTGGGCCAACGACGAACTGCGCAGCGCCAACGCGCAGATCGAGTTCCTGCTGCGCAAGGCGCTCGCGGACGCGGGCCGGCTGCCCGGCGCGGCGCGCCCGATCCCACGCCGGGGCCGCCCGCCGCGGCGGCCCGCCGAGAGCACCGAGGGCGAGGGCCCCACCGAGGGCCCGGAGGGCACCGGCCGCGAGCCACGTCGGCCCTGATCCTCGTCGCACCTCTCTGACCTGCGATGACGCACGTCCCAGCGCAGCTATACACTCCAGGTATACGCATGGTGTAGAGTGCTGGGCATGTCAATTGGCCACACCCTGCTCGGACTCCTCGAGGGCGGCCCGCGCCACGGCTATGACCTCAAGCGAGCCTTCGACGAAAGATTTGGACACGACCGCCCGCTGCACTACGGGCAGGTCTACTCGACCATGTCCCGGCTCCTGAAGAACGGCCTGGTGGAGGTCGACGGCATCGAGCACGGGGGTGGCCCGGAGCGCAAGCGCTACGCCATCACCGACGCGGGCATCACCGATGTGGAGCACTGGCTCACCCAGCCCGAGAAGCCCGAGCCGTACCTCCAGTCGGTCCTCTACACCAAGGTCGTCATCGCCCTGCTCACCGGGCGGGACGCGGCCGATCTCCTCGACGTCCAGCGCGCCGAACATCTGCGGCTGATGCGCGATCTGACCCAGCGCAAGCGCGGCGGCGACCTCAGCGACCAACTCATCTGCGACCACGCCCTCTTCCATCTCGAGGCCGATCTGCGCTGGCTGGAGCTCACCGCCGCCCGCCTCGGCCAACTCGCCAAGGCGGTGCGTTCATGACCCCGGCAGGCTCCTTGCTGATCGCCACGTCCCTGCACAAGACGTACGGTCACACCCCCGCCCTGGACGGCGCGGACTTCTCCATCCACCCCGGCGAGGTCGTCGCCGTCATGGGCCCCTCCGGCTCGGGCAAGTCGACGCTGCTCCACTGCCTGGCCGGGATCGTGAAGCCGGACTCCGGCTCCGTCCACTACAACGGGCGCGAGCTGACCGCCCTGTCGGACGCCGAGCGCAGCGGGCTGCGCCGCGGCGAGTTCGGCTTCGTCTTCCAGTTCGGCCAGCTCGTCCCCGAGCTGAGCTGTGTGGAGAACGTCGCGCTGCCGCTGCGGCTGAACGGCACCAAGCGCAAGGATGCCGAGGCCCGGGCGGCGACCTGGATGGAGCGGCTCGAGGTCGCGGATGTCGCGCACAAGCGGCCCGGTGAGGTCTCCGGCGGTCAGGGGCAGCGGGTCGCCGTCGCCCGGTCGCTGGTCACCGGGCCACGGGTGCTGTTCGCCGACGAGCCGACCGGTGCGCTGGACTCGCTCAACGGGGAGCGGGTGATGGAGCTGCTGACCGAGGCGGCCCGGGAGTCCCGTACCGCCGTGGTGCTGGTCACCCATGAGACCCGGGTCGCCGCCTACTCCGACCGCGAGGTCGTCGTCCGTGACGGCAAGGCCCGGGACATGGCAGGGGCCCGATGAGCGGCCAGGACGCCCCGGCGGAGGAGCCCCGCTCCCGTGTCTCCGTCGCCCGCTGGGCCGCCGATCTGGCCATGGGCGGCCGGTTCGCGGTCACCGGCGGCCGGGAGAGCTGGGCCAGGACGATCATGACGGCGGTGGGCGTCGGCCTGGGGGTGGCGCTGTTGCTGCTGGCCTCCTCCATCCCCAACATGTACCAGGAGCGCAATGATCGGGGCGACGCCCGCTCCACGCTAAGCTTCGGGGGCTCCGAGGTGAAGCCCGGCCCCGATACGCTCCGGCTCAGCGATACGGGCACCACCTATCGCGACCGGGACATCGGCGGCAGGGTCATGGCCCCCGACGGCAAGGGCACACCGCCCCTGCCACCCGGCGTCGACCGGATACCGGCCGCCGGTGAGATGTGGGTGTCCCCGGCGCTGAAGAAGCTGCTCGACTCCGACGAGGGGAAGCTGCTCCGGGACCGGTTCCCGTACCGCACCATCGGGGTGATCGGCGACAGCGGCCTGGCCGGCCCGACCGAACTCACCTACTACGCGGGGATCTCCCAGAAGGCGTTCGGCCACGTCAACTCCGGCTATCACATCGACCACTGGGGCAAGGAGAAGAAGGGCAAGGGCGAGCTCCTGGACCCCGCGCTGCTGCTGCTGATCATCGTGGGCTGTGTGGTGCTGCTGCTGCCGGTGCTCATCTTCATCGCCACCGCGGCCCGCTTCGGCGGTGAGCGGCGCGACCGGCGGCTGGCCGCGCTGCGGCTGGTCGGCGCGGACATCCATATGACCCGGCGGATCGCCGCCGGTGAGTCGCTCTTCGGCTCGCTCCTCGGGCTCGTGGTCGGCACCGGGATGTTCCTGCTGGTGCGGGAGCTGGTCAGCGGCGTCGACGTCTGGGGCATCAGCTTCTTCGCGTCGGACATCGTGCCGAGCGCCCCGCTCGCCCTGGTGATCGCGGCGGCCGTGCCCGCCTCGGCCGTCATGGTCACGCTGATCGCCCTGCGCGGTATCGCCATCGAGCCGCTGGGCGTGGTCCGGAACGCCAAGCCCAAGCGCCGGCGTCTGTGGTGGCGGCTGCTGCTGCCGCTGCTGGGCATGGCCCTGCTGCTGCCGCTCGCGGGCGGCTTCGGGGCCGGCAGCGGCGGAGGCGGCGACCGGAAGGCGTACCAGGCCGCGGCCGGTGCCGTCCTGCTGCTCATCGGCATCACCGCGCTGCTGCCCTGGGTCGTCGAGGCCGTGGTGGAACGGTTCGGCGGCAGGGGCTCGGTGCCCTGGCAACTCGCCACCCGCAGGCTCCAGCTCAGCAGCGGCGCCGCCTCGCGCGCGGTCAGCGGCATCACGGTCGCCGTCGCCGGGGCCCTCGCGCTCCAGATGCTCTTCGCCAGCGTGCAGGCCCAGAACACCAAGGACACCGGCCAGGACCCGCATCGCGCCCAGCTGATGGCGAACGTTCCGGTGAGCAACGGCGACCAGGCCCGTGACGCCTTCGCGCGGTACCGCGCGACCAAGGGCGTGCGCGATCTGCTCGGTGTCACCGAGGACTACGTCTCCGATGTGCACCACAGCAAGGACGACCCGTCCACGTACCCGGAAGAGGCCATCACCGTCGCCGACTGCCCCACGCTCCGCGAGGTGGCCCGCATCACCAGCTGTAAGAACGGCGATGTCTTCCTCGCCGATTCGCCCAGCTACTACGGGGAAGGGGAGAGCTTCGCCAAACCGGGCGCCCAGGTCAACCTCGCCTACCGCGACAATGGTGACCCGGACCTGCGCAAGAAGAAGCTGTGGACGATCCCCGACTCGGCCACCAAGGTGAAGCCCCGGCAGGACCCGATCGGAAGCGAACGCACCGGCATCTTCGCCACCCCCGGCGCCTTCGACATCGCCAACCTGCCGGACCCCCAGGCGTCGGCCATGATCCGGCTGGACCCGAAGGTCCCGGACGGGATCGAGTATGTGCGCAACGCCAGCGTGGCGCTCTCCCCGGCGATGGATGTCATGCAGCTCAGCAGCACCTCGCAGTCGGATGAGTTCCAGGCCATCCGCAAGGCCCTGTTCATCGGCGCCACCGCGACCCTGCTGCTCATCGGGGCCAGCATGATCGTGACCACCCTCGAGCAGCTCCGCGAGCGCAAGCGGCTGCTGTCCGTCCTGGTCGCCTTCGGCACCCGGCGCACCACGCTCAGCTGGTCCGTGCTGTGGCAGACCGCGGTCCCGGTGGTACTGGGCCTGGCGCTGTCGATCGCGGGCGGGCTGGCGCTCGGTGTGATGCTGCTGAAGATGGTCGGCCAGCCGCTGGCCGTGGACTGGACCGGGCTCGGCACCATGACCGGCATCGGCGGCGGGGTCATCCTGCTGGTGACCCTGGTCAGTCTGCCGCCGCTGTGGCGGATGATGCGGCCGGAGGGTCTGCGGACGGAGTAGCTCCCTCTGCTGACTGCCATCGGGGGTCGTTCCCATCTGCGGGAACGGCCCCTTGCCCCTGTTCCCAGCGGTTATGCCACCCGTCTGGGTGAATCCCGGCAAAGGACCTCTTCCTCGGCTTCCGGCCTACGATGATGTCCTCGATACCAGCCAGGAGGAGGCGCCATGTCTGCCGCAGCGGTCGAGTACCCCTGTGACGGTCCCGAGCGGAATCTGCTCGAAGAAGCCGAGCAGCTCTCCGCCATGCTCCCCGGCTACCGCGTCGAGATCATCGGGGCAGAAATCACCGTGACGCCACCGCCCGACATGCCTCACGGGGATTCGCTGACCGACCTCACGTTTGCCTTCGCGCCCGCCCACGGCAAGCTGACGCGAGTGGTCCAAGGTTCGGGCGTGTGGCTTCCCGACAGCCCCTTCGACTACGCCGTACCGGACCTTGCCGTGGTCGACGCCGACTACCGGGACCACTACATCGAGCACAATTGCTACGACCCCACGATCTTCCGTCTGGTCCTGGAGGTCACCTCGAGCAACCTCGGCAACGACCTGAAGACGAAAGTCACCGCCTACGCGATCGCCAAGATCCCCGTCTACGTGATCGTCAACCGCACGAAGCAGCGCATCCACGTCCTGACGGATCCGATCGCCAACGAATACAACCACCATCGCGTCTACGCCCCGGGTGAGCACATCACCCTCCCGGAGTCGATCGGCGCCGAGGTCACCCTGGACGTGGAAGCGGTCCTGGCAGCCGGGCGCCCCTGACACTCACCCCTTGGCAATACGCACCGGCAGCGGTCGCAGCGCCTCCCGCAGGGCCTCCGCGAACGCCTCGAACTCCTCGGTGCGCGCCGCGCCCGCCCGCATGGCCAGGGCTATCCGGCGGGCGGGCGCCGGATCGGCGAAGTCGCCCGTGGCCAGATGGTCGTTGCGCGCGGTCTCCACCCGGAGGGCGGTACGCGGCAGCAGCGTCACCCCGAGCCCGCCCGCGACCAGCTGCACCAGAGTGGAGAGCCCGGCGGCGCTGGTGGTCACCGGGGTGCCCTCGGTGCGGCCCGCCTCACGGCAGATGTCCAGCGCCTGGTCGCGCAGACAGTGGCCCTCGTCGAGCAGCAGCAGATCCAGCTCCTTGAGCGCCTCGCGGGGGATGTCATCGCGTCCGCCCAGCCAGTGGTCCCGCGGTGTGACCAGCACGAAGTCCTCGTCGAACAGCGGCATTTCGACCACCCCGGGCGCGCCGAGCGGCACCGCGAGCAGCAGCAGATCCAGGCGCCCGTGGGCCAGCCCCTCCAGCAGCGAGGCGGTCTGCTCCTCGTGCACCTGGAGATCGAGCCGGGGGTAGCGCTGATGCACCAGCCGCAGCACGGTCGGCAGCAGATACGGCGCCACGGTCGGGATCACCCCGAGCCGCAGCACACCGGTGAAGGGCGCCCGCGCCGCCTCGGCCTCCTCCAGCAGCTCCCCGACCGCTTCGAGCACGGTGCGTGCACGGACCGCCAGCCGCTCCCCCGCCGGACTGAGCAGCACCTTGCGCGTCGTACGCTCGAGCAACTGGACACCGAGTGCCTCCTCGAGCGCGGCGACGGCGCCCGAGAGCGCGGGCTGGCTCATCCCGATGGCGGCCGCGGCATCGCGGAAGTGCAGTTGCTCCGCGACCGCGACGAAGGCCCTGAGCTGGGAAATGCTCGGTTGGCGCGGTTTGCCCTGCGGTGTGGGTGATGCGGCCACTGATAGCCACCTCCAATCAACCCCACCGAGTGTAGCTATTTCACTGATCAATGCACTCTGTGCCAAGGTGGGACCGTCCAACCCCAGGAAAACCCGGATGACTGGGTCTTTCCTATGCAAAAGCTGCAAGGAGTGCGCGTGCTCACTGTCGGTGACAAGTTCCCCGAGTACGACCTGACCGCCTGCGTGTCGCTGGAGAGCGGCAAGGAGTTCGAGCAGATCCACCACAAGACCTACGAGGGCAAGTGGCGCGTGGTGTTCTTCTGGCCCAAGGACTTCACCTTCGTGTGCCCGACCGAGATCGCCGCCTTCGGCAAGCTGAACGACGAGTTCGCCGACCGTGACGCGCAGATCCTCGGTGTCTCCGGCGACTCCGAGTTTGTCCACCACGCCTGGCGCAAGGACCACGCCGACCTGCGTGACCTGCCCTTCCCGATGCTGGCCGACTCCAAGCACGAGCTGATGCGCGACTGCGGCGTCGAGGGCGAGGACGGCTTCGCGCAGCGCGCCGTGTTCATCGTGGACCAGAACAACGAGATCCAGTTCACCATGGTGACGGCCGGTTCCGTGGGCCGTAACCCCAAGGAGGTCCTGCGGGTGCTGGACGCCCTGCAGACCGACGAGCTCTGCCCCTGCAACTGGAGCAAGGGCGAGGACACCCTGGACCCGGTGGCCCTCCTCTCCGGAGAGTGAGCTGATTCACCATGGCACTCGATGAGCTGAAGTCCGCGCTGCCGGACTACGCCAAGGACCTCAAGCTGAACCTCGGTTCGGTGATCGGCAACTCGGAGCTTCCGCAGCAGCAGCTGTGGGGCACCGTGCTGGCCTGCGCGATCGCCTCGCGTTCGGCGCGCGTGCTGACCGAGCTGGAGCCGGAGGCCAAGGCCAACCTCTCGCCGGAGGCGTACACCGCCGCCAAGTCGGCGGCCGCCATCATGGCGATGAACAACGTCTTCTACCGGACCCGGCATCTGCTGTCCGACCCGGAGTACGGCAACCTGCGCGCGGGGCTGCGGATGAACGTCATCGGCAACCCGGGTGTGGAGAAGGCCGACTTCGAGCTGTGGTCGCTGGCCGTGTCCGCGATCAACGGCTGCGGAATGTGCCTCGACTCGCATGAGCAGGTGCTCCGCAAGGCGGGCGTGGACCGCGAGACGATCCAGGAAGCCTTCAAGATCGCCTCGGTGCTGCAGGCGGTCGGCGCCACCCTGGACACCGAGGGCGTCCTGGCCGCGAACGGCTGACCTCGGTCACCTTCGGTCACGTTCGGTCACGTAGAAACGCGGAAGGGCGCCCCACCGATCGGTGGGGCGCCCTTCTGCGTTCGTCCATCGGCCCTATCAGGCCCCGCCCTCCCCGGGCGGCAGCCCCGGCGGCGCGGTGGGCGCCGCGCTGGAGGCGGTGGCGCCGTGCGGGCCCGGGACGGCGCGCAGGGCGTTCTCCTGGCTGTAGCCGCGCAGATAGACGACGACCGTATTGGCGACCGCCACCAGCGGAACGGCCACCACCGCGCCGCCGATGCCGCCGATGAGCGAACCGGCCGCGACCGAGAGCACCACGGCCAGCGGATGGACCCGTACCGCCCGGCCGAGGATGAACGGCTGGAGCACATGGCCCTCGAGCTGCTGGACGGCGAGCACCACGATCAGCACCATCGCCCCCGTGAACACACCCTGGGTGACCAGCGCCACGACCACCGCGAGCGCGCCGGAGACCACCGCGCCCACCAGCGGGATGAAGGCGAAGAGGAAGATGAAGACGGCCAGTGGCACGGCCATCGGCACATCGAGGAAGAACAGACCCACACCGATGAAGATCGCGTCGATCAGCGCCACGATCACCGTGCCGCGCACATAGGCGGTCAGCGTCGACCAGGCGCGCGGGCCCGCGCCCGCCACGCCCTCGCGGGCCTGGGCGGGGACCAGCTTGAGGGTCCAGTTCCAGATCTTCGGGCCGTCGTACAGCAGGAAGAGTGTGGAGAACATCGTCAGCAGGATGCCCGTCAGCACCTCGACGACGACCGTGACGCCCTCCAGCCCCGCCGAGGTGATCTGCTCGGTGTTGGCGCCGACCGCCTCGCGCAGGCTCTTGGCCACATGGTTGATCTGCTTCTCGGTCACATGGAACGGGCTGTGCAGCAGCCAGCGCCGCAGATCGTCGATACCGGCCTGGACCTCGCCCGAGACCTCGTCGACGTTCTCCATGACCTGCCAGACCACGAACCACACGACCAGGCCCATGACGACGAAACCGGCGATGAAGGTGAGCGCGGTGGCCAGCCCGCGCGGCACACCGCGCCGGCGCAGCCGGGTCACGGTGGGCTCCAGCAGCGCGGTGATGAGGATCGCGACGGTGAAGGACAGCACCACCAGCTGGACGGAGCTGATGACGCGCATGAGCACCCACACCGTGCCGCCGAGCACCAGCAGCCGCCAGGCCGCCTCGGCTGCCACGCGGACGCCCCAGGGCACGGCGGCCACCGGATCGGGTCTGGCGGAGACGGCGGGGGCGTAGGCGGGCGGGGCGGGCACACTGGCCGGCTGCTCCGGCCGGGCGGTCTCGCCCTCCCCCGCCGCGCCCTCGGGAGTCTCGGGGCTCGCCGGGCTCTCGGGGCTTCCCGGGCTCTTCCTGCCCTCGGCGCCCTCGGCGCTCTCGGCGCCCCGCGGGCGTTCTTCAGATGGTTCAGGCCCCGGTCCAGGCCTCGGTTCAGCTCCCCGTTCGGGCCTCGGTCCGGGCCCCGGTGGCGTCCGCGGGCCGGTGTCACCGTCGCCCTCGCGCCCCCGCATCTCGGCCTGTTGGGATTCGAGCCGGTGGGCGAGCCGGGTAAGTCCGGTTCCCAGCCTGCCGACCCACTGCGGCAATTTGGACATTTCTCGTTTCCTACCCCCAGTTTCCCCCTAGGCCGTCAAGGAGACGTTACCTGCTGAGGATGCGCGAAACCCCCGACCTGAGCCGGGGGTCTCGTGAAGCGTTCGATGCTGGGCCGCTACCGGGCGGGACCCGGTGGAACCGGCTCAGTAGTGGCCGTTGGCCTGCCAGAACGACCAAGCGTCACACGGGCTGCCATAGCGCTCGTTCATGTAGTTCAGGCCCCACTTGATCTGGGTGGCCGGGTTGGTCTGCCAGTCGGCGCCCGCCGAGGCCATCTTGCCGGCCGGCAGCGCCTGCACCAGACCGTAGGCACCCGACGAGGGGTTGGAGGCCTTGTAGTTCCAGGTGGACTCGCGGTCCACGATGTTGCTGAAGCACTGGAACTGACCGCTCGGCACGATCTGCCGTGCCATCGCCTGGACCTCGGCCACGGTGTACGAAGCCTGCTGGGGGAAGCTGGAGGCGTCCCGCGTGGCCGAACGGCTCGCGATCTCCTGCTTCTTCTTGGCCTCGCGCTCCTTGGCCAGCTTCTCGGCGGCTGCCTTGTCCGCGGCGGCCTTCTTGGCCTTCGCGTCCTTGGCCGCCTGCTTGCGGGCTGCTTCCTCTGCGGACTTGCGCGCCTCCGCGTCGGCCGCGGTGGACTGGACGTCCGCCTGCTGCGTCAGGGATGCGGTCTGCGCGACAGCCTGCTGCCCAGCAGGTATGTCCGCAAGGAGCGTCGAATCGGCGGCGGTCGCCTCGATCGGGTCGGACGAGCCCTGCTGCTGCTGTCCGCCCGCGGCGACGCCGACGACGGCGCCCACAGTGGTGACCGCGGTGGCCGAAGCCACTGCGAATCCCCGGACCGAAATCCGGCTCACTCGGTTTCCTTCCAGCATCGCCCGCTTAGGTGACCTCGCGGGCGCAATCGTGCCCCTGACGCTGGCCTCCCCTTGTTCCGTCCCCGGTGGTGCGATGGGGTCGGCTGGTCACGGGAGGCACGGGCCCGGTGGGGATCACCTGCGGGAGATCCTCGAGGTGCTCGGGCGGCATACGGCGAACGCTGTTCAGTTCTGATACTGCTGTTGCTCGGTACCGCTGGGGGTACTGGTGTGCCGTATGCGGGGCCTGACAGAACCCACACACTGCCGGACGCGGAGCCCCCTAGGCAATTCCCCGCCAGGTGTGAAAGCTCACATCCTGTTTACGCCCTAGGGTTTCTGGAAATCCCCGCGCACCAAGACGCCGCGCGGCTAAGCTCGTTGGCCTTTCCGCGCGGCGCCCTGTGGTCGCAAATGACTCAACCGGCTCAGATGTGGCCGTCCTCCAGCATTTCGGTCACCAGCGCCGCGATCGGCGAACGCTCGGAGCGGGTCAGGGTGACATGCGCGAACAGCGGATGCCCCTTCAGCTTCTCGACGACCGCCACCACACCGTCGTACCGCCCGACGCGGAGGTTGTCCCGCTGCGCCACATCGTGGGTGAGCACCACCCGGGAGTTGGCGCCGATCCGGGACAGCACGGTCAGCAGCACGTTCCGCTCCAGCGACTGGGCCTCGTCGACGATGACGAAGGCGTCATGGAGCGAGCGGCCGCGGATGTGCGTCAGCGGCAGCACCTCCAGCATCCCGCGCCCCACGACCTCCTCGATCACCTCGGCGCTGGTCACCGCGGACAGGGTGTCGAAGACCGCCTGCGCCCAAGGGCTCATCTTCTCGGCCTCGGTGCCGGGCAGATAGCCCAACTCCTGGCCACCCACCGCGTACAGCGGGCGGAAGATCATCACCTTGCGGTGCTGACGCCGCTCCAGCACGGCCTCGAGACCGGCGCACAGCGCCAGCGCCGACTTGCCCGTACCGGCCCGGCCGCCCATCGAGATGATGCCGACCTCCGGGTCGAGCAGCAGGTCCAGGGCGATGCGCTGCTCCGCGCTGCGCCCGTGGATGCCGAACGCCTCGCGGTCGCCGCGCACCAGCCGCACCTGCCCGTCCGGGGTGACCCGGCCCAGCGCGTTACCGCGCTCGGACTGGAGCACCAGGCCCGTGTGCACGGGCAGCCCGGCCGCCTCGGGGACGTACGCCGTCTCGGCGGCGAACAGGTCGTCCACCTGTTCGGCCGAGACGGCGAGCTCCGCCATCCCGGTCCAGCCCGAGTCGGTGATCGCCAGCTCCGCGCGGTACTCCTCGGCGAGCAGACCCACCGAGGATGCCTTGATGCGCAGCGGCAGGTCCTTGGACACGACGGTGACGTCGTACCCCTCGGCCTGCAGGTTTCTGGCGACCGCGAGGATCCGCGAGTCGTTGTCCCCCACTTTGCCGCCGTGGTTCAGGAAGGCGGCGGGGAGGATGCCGGGGTCGGAGTGGTTGAGCTCGACGCGCAGAGTGCCGCCCAGATCCCCGATCGGGATCGGAGCGTCCAGGCGGCCGTAATGGACGCGGTACTCGTCCAGCTGGCGCAGCGCCTGCCGTGCGAAGTACCCGAGCTCCGGGTGGTGCCGCTTGGCCTCCAGTTCCGTGACCACCACGACCGGCAGCACGACTTCGTGCTCGTCGAAGCGGGCCATGGCATTGGGGTCGGCCAGCAGGACGCTGGTGTCGAGGACATAGGTGCGCCGGTCGTGCTCGCGGCGTTTCTTGCTGGTCACCACGGGTGGACGAACCCCCTCGGGAGAGGTCGGGGTGCGACGGCGTCGCGGGAGTGAGGTATCCCCGCCGCAGACGGGGAACGGACCGGGCTCAGGCCCCACTGGGAGGGCCGAGCGCCGGCCCTCCGCGTCATACGCACGATCCGCACAGTCGTCCGTGTGCAAAGGGCCTCCCGGGCGAACGGCCCGATGCCGTCCGCTGGCAGTTCGACGCCCAACTGGACAGGTGGGACAGGGCGTCGACCTGGAAGGGATATTCCCTCGAACGTGCGGGGGCATGCAACGGCATATGACGGCGCGGATATGAACGTTGTGAAACCAGCGTGCTACACGGCCCGGGGCCGGACGCCTGCCGGCGTCCGGCCCCGGGCGGTGAACTGCGGTGCTACTAACGGGAACTAGTTGCCGTACCTGCGATGACGGGCGGCGTAGTCGCGCAGCGCGCGGAGGAAGTCGACCTTGCGGAAGGCGGGCCAGAAAACTTCACAGAAGTAGTACTCCGAATGGGCACTCTGCCACAGCATGAAGCCCGAGAGCCGCTGCTCGCCGCTGGTGCGGATCACCAGGTCCGGATCGGGCTGCCCACGGGTGTACAGATGTTCGGAGATGAGGTCGATGTCGACGATCTCGGCGAGCTCCTCGAAGGAGCTGCCCTTGGTGGCGTGGTCCAGCAGCAGCGACCGCACCGCGTCGGCGATCTCCTGCCGTCCGCCGTACCCGACGGCCACGTTGACCAGTATTCCGTCGATGTGCTCGGTGTCCCGCTCGGCCTCCTTGAGGACCGTCTGGGTGCGGGAGGGCAGCAGATCGCGGTTGCCGACGTGGTGCACCCGCCAGCGGCCGTCGGCGGCCAGGGCGCGGACCGCGTCCTCGATGATGCTCAGGAGCGGTACCAGCTCCCCCTCGGGGCGGTCCAGGTTGTCGGTGGAGAGCAGCCAGAGCGTGACGACCTCGACGTCCGTCTCGCTGCACCAGCCGAGCAGCTCCTGGATCTTGCTGGCGCCCGCCTTGTGGCCCTGCTCGGCGGTGCCGCCGGCCGCGCGGGCCCAGCGGCGGTTGCCGTCGAGGATGACTCCGATGTGCTTGGGCACCTGGGCGTGATCGAGGCGGCCTTCCACCCGGCGTGCGTAGAGCCCGTACACCAGGTCGCGCAACTTCACGTCTTCCAGCCCCTCAGTGCTTCACATGGCTCGCCATGGCAGTCCGCCCCAAGGCCGACACCCTACTGCGGGGCGGTGGGACTGGCTAACCGGGACGGCCGAATGACCGCATCCCGTCACGCTTCGTAGCCGACCGTGTGGGATACGTGCCGCCCCTTTGAGCCCAGAAGCCCGAAATAGAGCGGGCCGGTCCGTGGGGGGGAGTACGGACCGGCCCGAGGGGGGGCTTCCACCATAACGCTTCGTGAGGGAATGTCCATGCATCTCGGCGCGGCCGGCCCTCCGCGCGCCGATGTCATCCGGCGCCGAGCGCCCCCAGCACCAGTCCGGCACCCGCCCCGAGGATCATGAACGGGCCGAACGCCATCGCGGTCCGGCGCCCGGCCCGCCGGGTCAGCACCAGTCCCACCGCGCAGCAGGAGCCCAGCAGCAGCCCGGCGAGGGCGCCCACGAGAAGCACGTCCCAGCCGTACCAGCCGAGGGCGACCCCGAGGGTCAGCGCGAGCTTGACGTCGCCGAACCCCATCCCGCTCGGGCTGATCAGGAACAGCACCAGATACGCCCCGCCCAGCACCGCGCCGCCCAGCAGCGCGCGCGTCCAGGACCCGGCGCTGTGCGGCAGCAGCGCCGCCGCGCCGAGCAGCGCCGCGGCGCCACCCGCCATGGGCAGGGTGAGGACGTCCGGCAGCCGGTTGACCGCCAGGTCCACGGCCGTGAGCAGCACCACGAGCGGCACCAGCAGCAGCCACACGGCCAGCTCAGGGCGCGCGCCGACGGCCGCCGCCAGGCCCGCGCACACCAGCGCGGTGAGCACGGCGGCGAGCACCGGGCCCGTCCCGTAGTCCCGCTCGCCGTCCCGGCAGCCGGCGCAGCGGGCGGGGCCCAGCCAGCCGCGCGCCGGGCCGGTGAGCGCGTGCCCGCGCGGACAGGCGCCGCGCCAGGGCTCCTCCGGCTCGACGGCCAGCCGGTAGAGCGGGCGCGGTACGAGCAGCCCGGCGGCCGCGCCGTACGCGGTGGCGAGCACGATCAGCAGCGGTTGCACGGGCCGAGCCTACGGAAGCGCCCGGCCGGTGGAACACTGCCGGGACGGGCGGACGGCGTGGAACGGGCGAAGGGGGCGCGGGTCATGAGCCGCTGGCGGGACGGTACGGGGACGCTGCGCGTGGTGGGCGGCTCGGGCGGCGCGGACCGCGGCTCGGGTGGCGGCTCGAACGGCGTGAAGGAGGACCCGGGGGGCGTGGCGGGCAGCGCGGGGCGCGCGGAGGGCATTCCGCTCACCATCGCCGCCTCCTACCGCGCCCGCGCCCGCGGGCTGCTCGGCCGGGACGGGCTGACCGGCGCGCTCCTGCTCACCCCCGCGAGCGGGGTGCACACCTTCCGGATGCGGTTCGCCATCGACGTCGCCTATCTGGACCGGCACCTCACCGTCCTGGACGTCCACACCCTGTCCCCCGGGCGGCTCGGGCGGCCCCGGCTGCGGTCCCGCCATGTGCTGGAGGCGGAGGCGGGCGCGTTGGAGCGCTGGGGCGTGCGGCGGGGGGTGCGCGTCGTGATCGCCCCCGGCCCTTCAGCGCCGCCGCCTCCTTCTGTACGCTGACGTCTCGGTGTCATGGTTGGGACACCCTCGATCGGTCATGGTCGGACACCCTCGATCGCGGTCGAGATCATCGAGGTAGAGGTATAGGGGTAGGGGTAGCACGGTGACGACCACGGGCAAGATTCTGCGTTTCGACGAGTTCCGCGGCTACGGCTTCATCGCTCCGGACGACGGGGGCGAGGACGTCTTCATGCACGCCAACGACCTGCTGGACGAGAAGCACCTGTTCCAGCCCGGGTCCAAGGTGCGGTTCGTTCCCGAGTACGGCGACAAGGGACCCAAGGCTTCCGAGGTGCGCATCGTCGAGCGTGCCGCGCCGGTCGTACGGCCCTCCGCCGGTCCGG
Source organism: Streptomyces sp. MK37H (assembly GCF_018035285.1). NCBI lineage: Bacteria > Bacillati > Actinomycetota > Actinomycetes > Kitasatosporales > Streptomycetaceae > Streptomyces > Streptomyces sp. MK37H. Next base: position 61,989 of record NZ_JAAAYH010000006.1, read on the forward strand.
ACGGCGACGACACCATGTGCGATGTGCTGTCGGTCACCGAGTTCCGGCAGGAGCTGACCGAGGCGCTGGTCGAGGTGGGCGGCACTCTGACCGCCGACCAGATCAAGCAGGTGCGCAGGCGGGTCATCGAGATCGCCCAGGCGCACAACTGGATCGAATCCTGACGTCGGGCCCTGTCGGGTCCTGACAGCAGGGTGAGGGGCCGCCGCCGCGACGAACCGTCGCGGCGGCGGCCCCTTGGCTTTCGGTGAGCCTCAGCTGAGCCTCAGCTTCCGGTGACCCTCAGCATCGCCCACATCGCCGCCGTAGCGGCCACCACGGTCGCCGGTGCGGTCAGCAGCCCCAGGCGGGTGAACACCCCCAGGTCGGAGCCGGTCTCCGGGTCGTGGCGGTGGACTATGCGCCGCCACAGCAGGGTGGCCAGGGAGCCGACATAGGTGAGGTTGGGGCCCAGGTTGACGCCGATCAGTACGGCGAGCACGGGGCCGGGGCCGCCACCGGAGGCGATCGGCAGCAGCGCCAGCACGGCGGGCAGATTGTTGATCAGGTTGGCCAGCACCGCCGCGACCGCCGCGATCCCCAGCAGCGCGGGCAGGCTCGCCCCGGTGGGCAGCACCTGGCCCAGCGCCTCCTGGAGGCCGCCCGCCAGCACGGCCTGGACCACCACCCCGAGCGCCAGCACGAACAGGCAGAACAGCGGCCCGGTCGCGCCGATCGCCTCCCTTACGGTCGCCCGGCGCCGCCGCAGCGCCCTTACGGTGAGCACGAGGGCGCCCGACCAGGCCGCCCACTGGGGGTCGAGGCCCGCCAGCGAGGTGCCGACGAACCCGGCGAGGGTCAGCAGCAGCACGGTCACCGCGAACACCGGCACCCGCGGCCAGTCGGCGGGCGGGGGCTCGCTGGTCCCGGCGGCCAGATCGTCGGCGAAGAAGCGGCGGAAGACCAGGTACTCGATGCCGATGGTCACCAGCCAGGCGGGCCCCATCAGCACGGCGAACCGGGTGAAGGAGACCCCGCCGGCCTCCAGGGCGAGCAGATTGGTGAGGTTGGAGACCGGGAGGAGCAGGGACGCCGAGTTCGACAGATGGGCGCAGGCGTACACATGCGGCCGGGACCGCGCCCCGAGCCGGGCCGCCGTGGCGAACACCACGGGCGTGAGCAGCACCACGGTGGCGTCCAGGCTCAGCACGGCGGTGACGGCGGCCGCGACGGCGAACACCCCGCCCAGGAGCCGGTCCGTACGCCCCGCGCAGGCCCGCGCCACGGCCTGCCCCGCCGCCTCGAAGAGCCCCTCGTCCGCGCACATCCGGGCCAGCAGCAGCACGGCGGCCAGAAAGCCCACGACGGGCAGCAGCTCCCGGGCCTCCGCCCAGGCCCGGGCGGGCGAGACCGCCCCGATGGCCACCACGATCCCGGCGGCGGGCACGGCCGCGACCGCTTCCGGCAGACCCCGGGGCCGTACCACCGCGAAAGCCAGTACGCCGAGGAGCAGGGCGACGGCAAGGGTCTCGGCGACGGCGGTACTCAGAACGAACTCCGGCGAAGGGTGCGATCAACACACCTATGATGCGGCATCGGACACCGCGGCCACGCTCGGCCGGTTCGGGGCCGACCTGGGTCAGCCGGTCCTGGGAGGTGCCCGACGGATCGTGACGCCTGCGGCGCGCTGCTTTCCCCTACCCGCCCCTTCCCGATACCAGGGGCTTCGCCCCTGGACCCCGTGGCCTGGGGCGGGGCCCCAGTCCGGAGCCTGGGGCGGAGCCCCGGTTGCGGGGCCTGAGGCAGGCCCCGGTCCAGAGCCTGGGGCGGAGCCCCGGTGGGGGCTGGCGCGGAGCCCCCAGTCCAGAGCCCGGGGCG
>NZ_JAAAYH010000060.1:0-30978 GCF_018035285.1 Streptomyces sp. MK37H
GCTGGGCGTGGGCTCGGGGGACGCACCCCGGCCCTCGATCAGCACCACCGCGCCCGCCGGGTCCACCGAGACCCGCGCGCTCCAGTGCCCGGCCGGCTCCCGATCGTGGTCCACCGAGACCGTGATGGTCGTGGAGTCGCCGGGCCGCAGCACCCCGGCCGTGTGGTTCAGCTGGAGCCAGGGCGCCCCGGCGGTGGCCGACCAGTGCACCGGTGAACCGCCGGACGCGGTGAGGGTGATGACCGTCACATCGCCCTCGGGATGGGCCGTGACCGTGAGCCGCCCCGGCCCTGGCGCGGGCCGGGAGGGTCCGGAGCCGTCCCCGGGGCGGCCGCCACCGGCCGGGGAGCCGTCGGGGCGAAACACCTCGCCGCCCTTGTGCCCCGGCCGCTCCACCACGCCGTCCGCGTCGATCACCTCGACCGACACATCCGACGCCCCACGGCCCGCCTTGGCGCTGCGCGGGCCGGAGCCGATCCGCGTGCCGGAACGGTCCTGCGCGCTGCCCGTCTGCTCGTACGAGCGCCGGGCGGGCCGGTCCTGACCGGCCGGGGCCTGGTCCGCGCCATCCGCGTCGGCGGCGGCCACCGAGTCCGTGTCGCGCTCGTCACCGGCGAGCGGGGCGCCCCGGTAGGCGGCCCACAGGGCGAGCACCGGGGCCGCCACGACTGTGGCGACCACCGTCGTGGTCAGCACGCGGCTGCGCATCCGGCTGCGGCGGGCGGCCCGGTCCTGGGGCTCCAGCGGAAAGCCGCGCCGGTCGAACCGGGGCCCGGCGCCCGCGCGGGCGGGCCGTCGGCCCCGCGCGCCCAGCAGCGCGGCGTGCACGGCGGCGCGGGGGGCCTCCACCACCGGCAGCTCGGCGGGCGCGGCAGCCGTACCGGGCCAGGGTCCGTCGGCCGTGGCGCGCTCGGCCATCCGGCGGCACTCGCGGCAGTCGTCCACATGGCGCACCAGCTCACGGCGGAGCGCGGCGGAGAGCAGCACCTGGGTGTCGCCCGCGAGCCGCGCGACCACCGGGCAGTGGCCGAGTTCGACGACGGCGAGCGCCGCGCGGGTCCGCTCCACCTCACAGGCGGCGCTGGAGAGCAGGGCGCGGGTCTCCTCCTGGTCCTTGCCGAGCACGGCGGCCACCTCGGAGGGGCCCAGCCGGTGGCGCACCGCGAGCTCGAGCGCCTCGCGCTGCTCGGCGGAGGTCCCGGCGGCCTCCGGCCAGGCCAGCGCGGCCAGTTCGCGGCGGCGCTGGGCGGCGATGGACTCGGGCAGCTCGGCCGCGGTGCCGTCGCCCGGGGTGTCCGTCCCCGTACGGCCACGGCGCTCGGCCAGTTTGCGCAGACAGGCCCAACGGGCGACCGCGTAGAGCCACGGACGGGACAGCTCTCCCTCCGCCGTCACCCGGCCCCTCCCCCGGCCGGTGCGGCGCTCGGCCACCGCCAGTACGTCGCCCACCGCGGCGGCCGCGGCGTCGTGCTCGCACAGGGCCGACAGGCAGTACGTGAACAGGCCGTCCAGGTACGGCTCGTAGCGTTCCGGAGGCCGCTGGGGGCGGGTGGTGGTGGAGCGGGGCGCACGGCGCCGCGCCCGCTGTGCGCCGGTGGTCTGTGTCGAGTGCTCGGACCTGCTGCTCATCACCCGGCGACGGTAGGCGGATGATGCAGACTTCCTCGCGCCACTTGCACTGTTTTAACCCTTACGGGTGACCATCTCCCTCATAAGGGGACAGGTGTCCCCCTCCGGTGGCCGCAACCTGCTATGCGCCGGGCGCCCTCCGGAGGGCCGATGAACGGGCCGGTGAACGGACCGGTGAACGGGCCGTGAACCCGCCGGTGGACGGACCGGTGAAGGGGACGATGAGGGGCCGATGTGGAGGGCCCTGACCGGCGCCGTTCGGCTCTGTCGGTGGGCGACGCTAGCGTTACGGCATGGCTGCCCGTAGCTCCTCCCGCTCATCCGCCAAGGACCGGCCCTCCTACCGCTGTACGGAGTGCGGCTGGACCACCGCCAAGTGGCTCGGCCGCTGCCCGGAGTGCCAGGCGTGGGGCACGGTCGAGGAGTACGGGGCGCCCGCGGTCCGCACCACCGCACCCGGCCGGGTCACCTCGGCCGCCCTGCCCATCGGCCAGGTGGACGGCCGTCAGGCCACCGCGCGGGGCACGGGCGTGGACGAGCTGGACCGGGTGCTCGGCGGCGGGCTGGTCCCCGGCGCGGTCGTGCTGCTCGCCGGGGAGCCCGGGGTCGGCAAGTCCACACTGCTGCTGGACGTGGCGGCCAAGGCCGCCTCCGAGGAGCACCGCACGCTCTACATCACCGGTGAGGAGTCGGCGAGTCAGGTGCGGCTGCGCGCCGACCGCATCGGCGCGCTGAGCGAGCATCTCTACCTCGCCGCCGAAACCGACCTCTCCGCGGTCCTCGGCCATCTCGACTCGGTCAAGCCCTCGTTGCTCGTCCTGGACTCGGTGCAGACCGTCGCCTCGCCCGAGATCGACGGCGCGCCGGGCGGGATGGCGCAGGTGCGCGAGGTGGCCGGGGCGCTCATCCGCGCGTCCAAGGACCGCGGGATGTCCACGCTGCTGGTGGGTCATGTCACCAAGGACGGCGCCATCGCCGGGCCCAGGCTGCTGGAGCATCTGGTCGATGTCGTGCTGCACTTCGAGGGCGACCGGCACGCCCGGCTGCGGCTGGTCCGCGGGGTGAAGAACCGCTACGGGGCGACGGACGAGGTCGGCTGCTTCGAGCTGCACGACGAGGGCATCACCGGGCTCGCCGACCCCTCCGGGCTGTTCCTCACCCGCCGCGACGAGCCGGTGCCGGGCACCTGTCTGACGGTCACCCTGGAGGGCCGCCGGCCGCTGGTGGCCGAGGTGCAGGCGCTCACCGTGGACTCCCAGATCCCCTCGCCGCGCCGCACCACCTCCGGTCTGGAGACCTCCCGGGTCTCGATGATGCTCGCCGTGCTGGAGCAGCGCGGCCGGATCAGCGCGCTGGGCAAGCGGGACATCTACAGCGCCACGGTGGGCGGGGTGAAGCTGTCCGAGCCCGCCGCCGACCTCGCCGTGGCGCTCGCGCTGGCCAGCGCCGCCAGTGACACCCCGCTGCCCAAGAACCTGGTGGCGATCGGCGAAGTGGGGCTCGCGGGCGAGGTCCGGCGGGTCACCGGGGTGCAGCGGCGGCTGGCGGAGGCCGCCCGGCTCGGCTTCACCCACGCCCTGGTGCCGGGCGACCCGGGCCGGATACCGGACGGGATGCGGGTGCTGGAGGTGGCGGACATCGGGGACGCGCTGCGGGTGCTGCCCCGGCGCCGGGAGCGGGGCGAGAAGGCGCGGGTGGAGGCGGACGACCGGGGCTGACATGGTGGGCCAGGCGTCACCGGAGCGGTGGCGGAAGCGTGGCCGAGTGCGCTGGTGAGGGCGTACGGCAGGGTTGGTGAGCCGAGTGGCGCGCGGCCCAGGGGGAGTCGCACTCCGCATCGCGCCTACGGGCGTACGCCGGGAGACCCCACGGGAGGCCGGTGGCCGCCGGTAGACTTTGCCCTGGTCTCGCCCATACGTGGCCTCGCGCAACGGCATGGCAGGGCGACTCGTGGCACCGACAGACCTTGCGACGGAGGAGTGCAGTGGCAGCAGGCGACCGGGCAACGGCACCCGGCAAGGCCGACGGTCTGATGCGTGCCTCCCTGAGCGCGGTCGCGCCCGGCACGGCGCTGCGCGACGGCCTCGAGCGCGTTCTCCGGGGAAACACCGGCGGGCTGATCGTGCTCGGCACCGACAAGACCGTCGAGTCGCTGTGCACCGGCGGCTTCGTCATCGACGTCGAGTTCACCGCGACCCGGCTGCGCGAGCTGTGCAAGCTGGACGGCGCGCTGGTGCTCGACAAGGACATCACCAAGATCGTGCGGGCCGGGGTGCAGCTGGTGCCGGACGCGGCGATCCCCACCGAGGAGACCGGCACCCGGCACCGCACCGCGCAGCGCGTCTCCATCCAGACCGGGTTCCCGGTGGTCTCGGTCAGCCAGTCGATGCGGCTGATCGCGCTGTATGTGGACGGCCAGCGGCGGGTCCTGGAGGATTCGGCGGCGATCCTCTCCCGCGCCAACCAGGCGCTGGCCACCCTGGAGCGGTACAAGCTCCGCCTCGACGAGGTGGCGGGCACGCTCTCGGCCCTGGAGATCGAGGACCTGGTCACCGTCCGGGATGTGAGCGCGGTCGCGCAGCGGCTGGAGATGGTCCGCCGTATCGCCACCGAGATCGCGGAGTACGTGGTCGAGCTGGGCACCGACGGCCGGCTGCTCTCCCTCCAGCTGGACGAGCTGATCGCGGGCGTGGAGCCCGAGCGTGAGCTGGTGGTGCGGGACTACGTGCCCGAGCCGACCGCCAAGCGCACCCGTACGGTGGCCGACGCGCTCGCCGAGCTGGACCGGCTGACCCACGCCGAGCTGCTCGAACTCCCCATCGTGGCCCGCGCGCTGGGGTACACCGGCTCGCCCGAGACCCTCGACTCGGCGGTCTCGCCGCGCGGCTTCCGGCTGCTGGCCAAGGTGCCGCGGCTGCCTGGCGCCATCATCGAGCGGCTGGTGGAGCACTTCGGGGGCCTGCAGAAGCTGCTGGCCGCGAGCGTGGACGATCTGCAGATGGTGGACGGTGTCGGCGAGGCCCGGGCGCGCTCGGTCCGCGAGGGGCTGTCGCGGCTGGCGGAGTCGTCCATCCTGGAGCGGTACGTCTAAGCGGTCCGCAGGAAGTGCCCCGACCTGCCGTCGATCGTCTGCGACGCCGTCGTGGCTGGTCGCGCAGTTCCCCGCGCCCCTTCGGGGCGCGTCCGAACCGCGGCCGACTTCCGCCGATCCGCTTAGCCCTGAGCCGTACGTCTACGGGGTGTCCGCCGGACCACGCGGCGGAGCCGCATATCGATACTGCGGGAAGGGGCGGAGCCCCGCTCCGGGTCTGGGGCGAAGCCCCAGTTTCGGGAAGGGGCGGGGAGGGGAGCAGCCCGCCGCAGGCGTCACGATCCGTCGGGCACCCCTGGCCGAGGCAGGGCCGCGGCGGGGCACCGCCCGCGTTACGACGCCCCGAAAGCCACTCGTCAGTCCTTCTCCAGGACGAACGACACCTTGGCCGTCCCGAGCCCGTCCACCTTCACCTCGACCAGATACGTGCCCGGCTTGGCCGACGCGCTGCCCGACGGCGTGGCGCAGTGCTCGGCGCTGCGCTCGCGGTCCCACTCCACGGTGCGCTTGGTCTGACCGGAGCCGGGCACCTCGACCAGCGCGGCGGCGCTGCCCTCGGGGCAGTCGTCGGAGGCCCAGACGTGGGCGTTGTGGGCGTCGGTGATGGTCAGCGAGGCCGCGGCGCGCCCGAAGTCGACCTTGCAGGAGCTCGACTTGGTGTTCTTCACGACGATCTCGAAGGTGGGCTTCTCCCCCGGCGCCCAGGTGTTCTTGACCTTGGAGTCCTTGACGCTGCGTACCGTCAGCTCCGCGTCGCCGGGGCGGCAGTCCCGCAGGCTCGATCCGGCGGGCAGGCCCTGCCCGGTCCCGGTGCCGATGCCACCGCCCGCGCCGCCGCCCGATGAGCCACCCGCGCCGCCGGAGCCGCTGCCGCCGCCCGCGCCACCGCCGCTCGCGCCCGCGCCGCCGTCGTCCGAGCCGCCGCCGCTGCCCCCGCTGCCGCCGGAGCCCGAGCCGCCGCTGTCCGACTCGTCGCGCCCGCCGGGCCGTTCGCTGTTGACCGGCCCGGAGGAGGAGGGGCCCGGGGTGATCGTGCTCGCGGGTCCCCCGCCGCCCGATCCCTTGCCCTCGTCACTTCCGCCACCGCCCGAACCACCCCAGCCGAAGGCCCAGATGACCACGAGAATGATGGCGATGAGCAGGGCCAGCGCAACGGCCCTCCGCCGCCAGTAAATGGAGGAGGGAAGCGGCCCGATCGGATTGCGCAGAGATCCCACGCGGAAACTCTACGAGAGATCGGGAGCACTACCGGCCAATAACCCCCGCTCCAGACCCTACTTTTCTCATGATCCGACCGGATCCGGCACATGAGGGGTCCCCCAGACGTCCACTAGGCGCCCCGAGGTCACCCCAGGGGCACCGGAAGACCGCACCCGGGCGCGGCAAGCGGTCATCCGTTCCCGTACGGGCGCCGTATCGCACGATTTGGCAACGACTGGCGCGGCTGAAACCCGAACGCCCGCGCCCTGGGCCCCGCGAGCCGTCCCGTCATGTCAGGATCGGATGCGATGACTGCCATCTCCGCTTCCGCCGTCCCGGCCGCCGCATCCTCCGACCCCGACGGAGCCGTTCTGCACCGGCCCGTCATCGACTGGTTCGACGCGCACGCGCGCGACCTCCCCTGGCGCCGCCCCGAGGCGGGCGCCTGGGGTGTGATGGTGAGCGAGTTCATGCTCCAGCAGACCCCGGTGAACCGGGTGCTGCCGGTGTACGAGCAGTGGCTCGCCCGCTGGCCGCGCCCGGCAGACCTGGCCGCGGAACCACCCGGTGAGGCGGTCCGCGCCTGGGGCCGGCTCGGCTATCCGCGCCGGGCGCTGCGGCTGCACGGCGCCGCGGCCGCCATAAGGGAGCGGCACGGCGGTGACGTACCGCGCGACCACGCCCAGTTGCTGGCGCTGCCGGGGGTGGGTGAGTACACGGCGGCGGCCGTGGCCTCGTTCGCATACGGTCAGCGCCATCCGGTGCTGGACACCAATGTCCGCCGGGTGTTCGCGCGCGCGGTCAGCGGTGCGCAGTACCCGCCGAACGCCACCACCGCCGCCGAGCGCAAGCTGGCCCGCACGCTGCTGCCCGAGGAGGAGCCGACCGCGGCGCGCTGGGCGGCGGCCACGATGGAGCTGGGCGCGCTGGTCTGCACGGCCCGCACCCCCGACTGCGCACGCTGCCCGATCGCCGCGCTGTGCGCCTGGCGGCAGGCCGGTTCACCGGAGCACGAGGGACCGCCGCGGCGCGGCCAGACCTACGCCGGTACGGACCGCCAGGTGCGCGGCAAACTGCTCGCGGTGTTGCGGGAGGCGGTGACGCCGGTGCCGCAGACGACGCTGGACCAGGTGTGGGACGAGCCGGTGCAGCGCGCCCGCGCGCTCGACGGGCTCGTCTCCGACGGACTGGTGGAGCCGCTCTCGGGCGGCCTCTACCGGCTGCCGCTGACCTGAGAACATCCCTCGTCACGGCCCTGTCTGTGACAGACCTGTGACACGCCCAGGACCCGGTTCTGACGCTCAGTCGGGCCGGGTTCCGTTGTTACACAACCTATGGGTAGCTGTGCGTTTGCCGAGGCGTAGTTGCGCATGGCGCCGCAACAGCGCCTCCGTAGCGTCCTTCCCGTGCCGAGCGAGAAGCCGGACACACAGGCGGCGGGGAAACCAGCGGGATGGAGGCTGCACATCATGAGCAGCAGCAATGTTCTGGACTTTGAGGAGTACGTGCGGAATCGGCAGGACGCGCTGCTGCGCAGCGCCCGTCGGCTGATCCCCGACCCGGTCGAGGCACAGGATCTGCTCCAGACCGCCTTGGTGCGCACCTACGGCCGCTGGGACGGCATAGCCGACAAGTCCCTCGCGGACGCCTATCTCCGACGCGTGATGATCAACACCCGTACCGAGTGGTGGCGCGCCCGCAAGCTGGACGAGGTGCCCACCGAGCAGCTCCCGGAGGCGAGCGTCGACGACGGCACCGAGCAGCACGCCGACCGCGCCCTGCTGATGGACATCCTTTCCGTGCTCGCTCCCAAGCAGCGCAGTGTCGTGGTGCTGCGACACTGGGAGCAGATGACGACCGAAGAGACCGCGGAGGCGCTCGGAATGTCGACCGGAACGGTCAAGAGCACGCTGCACCGGGCGCTGGCCCGGCTGCGGCAGGAGCTGGAGAGCCGCGATCTGGACGCCCGCGCGCTCGGCCGTCAGGACGGGGGCACCAAGCCGGCCACCAATGTCCGGCAGCACACGGGTCGGGTCCGGCGCGCCCGCCAGGAGCGGGGGCAGGAACGGTGCGCGGCCTGACCAGGGCCTCTCCCAGCAAGACAGTCATGCTCACCGGCGGCGCGGTCGTGGGCCTCGCGGCCGCCGGCGGCTGGATGCTGGCCGGATGCGGTGATGCGAGCCAGGGGGTGCGCAAGGAGGGACCGGCGAGCACCGAGTGGGCCTCGGCCGCCGCGGACTCCGGTGCGTACGCGGGTGGCCGTGCCACGGGCCGGCCGTCACCGGCTGCCGGGAAGAAGGTCGACGTGATCAAGCTGGTCAAGGCGGATCCGCGCGTCAGCGACGATCTGAAGACGAGCCTCAAGCCCTGCCCCACGGCCAAGGAGCGCGAGGCCAAGCAGGAGATCAAGGGCTATCCGGTGGACGTGACGTCCGGCCGGCTGACCGGCTCCGCCGATTCCGACCTGGTCATCAACGTCATGAGCTGCACCGACGGCTTCGGTATCGGCTCGTATGTGTACCGCAAGGTCGGCGACCGGTACCAGAACGTCTTCAGCGACGAGCAGCCGCCCGTCTACGCCGACGTCGCCAAGGACGAGCTGCGGGTGACGAAGCTCTCCTACACCTCCGGGGACTCGGTCTGTTGCCCTTCGAGCGAGACCGTGATCACCTACGGCTGGTCCGGGGCGGACCGTTCGTTCACGGTGCGGTCCCGCGAGCGCACCGACTACAGCAAGAATGTGCCCAAGGAAGAGGCGACCCCGGTGCCGACCGCGCGCGCCGACGACGGAACGGAAGGCTGAAGCGAGGCTGTGGCCGAGACCCATGTGCTCTTCGTCGAGGACGACGATGTCATCCGTGAAGCCACGCAGCTCGCCCTGGAGCGCGATGGCTTTCTCGTGACGGCCGCGCCCGACGGGCTGACCGGCCTCGAGCGCTTCCGGGCCGACCGCCCCGATATCGCGCTGCTCGATGTGATGGTTCCGGGCCTGGACGGGGTCAGCCTGTGCCGCCGGATCCGCGACGAGTCCACCGTTCCCGTGATCATGCTCTCGGCGCGCGCCGACTCCATCGACGTGGTGCTCGGCCTCGAGGCCGGCGCCGACGACTATGTGACCAAGCCCTTCGACGGCGCGGTGCTGGTGGCCCGCATCCGGGCCGTGCTGCGCCGCTTCGGCCATGCCAGCGGCCCCGGCGGGCGGGGCGCGGAGCCCGCCCCCGAGGAGCCCGACGGCGGGGTGCTGCGCTTCGGCGATCTGGAGGTCGACCCCGAGGGCATGGAGGTCCGCAAGGGCGGCCTTCAAGTGGCGCTCACCCCGACCGAGATGCGGCTGCTGCTGGAGTTCTCGGCCGCGCCCGGCACCGTGCTCTCCCGCGACCGGCTGCTGGAGCGGGTCTGGGAGTACGGCTGGGGCGGGGACACCCGGGTCGTGGACGTCCATGTGCAGCGGCTGCGCGGCAAGATAGGCCAGGACCGCATCGAGACGGTCCGCGGCTTCGGCTACAAGCTCAAGGGCTGAGCGGCATTGCGGAGGTTCGCACTGCGCACCGGCTTGCGGTGGAAGGTCAGCCTCGCCATCGCCGCCGTGAGCACGCTGGTGGCGGTGGTGCTGAGCCTCGTCGTCCACAACGCGGCCCGCGTCTCGATGCTCGACAACAGCCGCACCGTGATGGACGAGCGGGTGAAGGTCGCCCAGCGGTGGTACGAGCAGTCCCGGGTGCTGGGGTTCGGCGCCAAGCTGGACGACCCCCATCTGCCCGAGCAGCTGAAGAAGGAGGCGTGGCGCGGCCAGCGCGCCACCTATCTGGAGGACTCCGGCACCGGCACCCCCGAGGTGTGGGCCTCGGTGCCGCTGCGGAACGGCAAGGTGCTGTCCGTCCACACCAAGTTCCAGGACCGGTTCGCCGTCCTCAACGACCTCGACCGGGTGCTGATCATCGGCTCGGTGGCGGTGGTGCTGGGCGGTATCGCGCTCGGTGTGCTCATCGGCGATCAGCTCTCCCGACGGCTGCGCAAGGCGGCCACCGCCGCCCGCAAGCTGGCCGAGGGCGACTCCGAGGTGCGGGTGGGCGAGTCGATCGGCGGCCGGGTGCGCGATGAGACCGACGATCTGGCGCGTGCGGTGGACGGCATGGCCGAGGCGCTTCAGCAGCGGCTGGAGGCGGAGCGCCGGGTCACCGCCGATATCGCCCACGAGCTGCGCACGCCGGTCACCGGCCTGCTCACGGCCGCCGAACTGCTGCCGCCGGGCCGCCCCACCGAGTTGGTACGGGACCGGGCGCAGGCGATGCGCACCCTGGTCGAGGACGTCCTGGAAGTGGCCCGGCTGGACGGCTTCGCGGAGCGCGCGGAGCTTCAGGAGATAGCCGTGGCCGAGTTCATCACCCGCCGGGTCCGGGCGGTGGCCCCCGACGCTGCGGTCAACGTGGTGCGCGACGCCCATGTCTCCACCGACCCCCGGCGGCTGGAGCGGATCATGGGCAATCTGCTGGCCAACGCCGCCCGGCACGGCAAACCGCCCTTCGAGGTCACCGTCGAAGGGCGGATACTGCGCGTACGCGACCACGGTCCCGGCTTTCCGGAGGAGCTGCTGAAGGACGGGCCGAGCCGGTTCCGCACCGGCAGCAAGGACCGCGCGGGCACTGGGCACGGCCTGGGGCTGACCATAGCCGCGGGCCAGGCGCGGGTGCTGGGCGCCCGGCTGACGTTCCGCAACGCGGATCCGCTGATGGACAGCGGCGACGAGGCGGACGGGGAGTGCCGGGGCGCGGTCGCCGTGCTCTGGCTGCCGGAGTCCGCGCCCACCAACACCGGCAGCTTCCCGATCATCGAGGTGCCGGACTGAGCACTCGGCTCGAAGTGCTGAGCTCGGCTCGGAGTCTCGGAGTCTCGGAGTGCTGAGCGCTCAGCTCGAGGTGCAGCCGTCCCAGGGCTTGCTGAAGTCCAGCTCCTCGCGGGGCTGGGTGAACGAGAACCAGTTTCCGGAGTCGTCGCGGAAGAGCGCCTCGGTGCCGTACGGACGCTCCTGGGGTTCCTGGACGAACTCCACGCCCTTCGCCTTGAGCGCCTCGTAGTCGCGGTGGATGTCATCCGTGGTGAACACCCCGGCGCCGAGCGCACCCTTGGCGACCAGCGTCCTGAGGGCCTCGGCGGACTCCGGGTCGAGCCCCGGTGAGCTGGGCACCATCAGGGTCAGCTGCACATCCGGCTGGTCCTTGGCACCGACCGTCAGCCAGCGCATACCGCCGCCCTCGCCGTCCCCGCCGATGCTCATGTCGGTGCGGACCTCGAAGCCCAGCTTCTCGGTGTAGAACTCCTTGGCCCGGTCCTGGTCGAGGACCCAGACGGTGACGATGGACATCCCCTTGATCATTGCTGCCTCCGGAGGTATCGGGGTGGGCCGCGCACGTCGTCGCGACGTGGCCACGGTAGGCAGCGGCGGATTCATTCCGCTTCTTGAGAATTGCGGTCCTTGGAGCCGGGGGCGCGGGCGTCTCGCCCGCCGTACCACAGCATCGCGTAACACCCCGGGATGACCGCCGCGGCCCGGCCGACGTGCAGGTCCCGGTAGGCGCTGGGGGTGAGCCCGGTCTGCCTCTTGAAGCTCGTGGAGAAGGTGCCGAGGCTGCTGAAGCCGACGAGCGAGCAGATCTCGGTGACCGAGAGATTGACCGAGCGCAGCAGCTCCTCGGCCCGCTCGATGCGGCGCCGGGTCAGGTACTGGCCGGGGGTGGATCCGTAGGCGCCCTTGAAGGCGCGGATGAAGTGATAACGCGAATAGCCGGCGTGCCCGGCGACCGCGTCCAGGTCGAGCGGCTCGGCCCAGTCGCGGTCCATCACGTCCTTCGCGAGGCGCAGCCGGCGCAGTTGCGCCAGCCGCGCCTCGTCCGGCGAGGTCACCATGAGCCCGATGGTGTCATGCCCCACTGACAGCGGCCCCTGATGGCGACCCCGCTCACCCGGACCGTTGGTCAGACGGTCTCGGCGATCGGTACCGCCGCGGCCTCGTCACTGTCGGCCGACTTGGTGGCGGCCCCGCGCAGCGGGACCTCCTTGACGAACCAGGCGGCGACGGCACCGACGATGCTGATCAGCGCGCCCCACAGGAACACCTGATGGGCACCGCTGGCCACCGCGTGGGTGTACGCGTCCCGGATGGGCGGCGGCAGCAGCTTGAGGCTGGCCGGGTCGAGCTGGGCACTCCCGGAGGTGATGGCCGCGGCCTTACCGCCGCCCCGCTCGGTCATGGTGTCCCGCACCTGGTTGGTGAACAGGGCGCCGAGGACGGCGACGCCGAAGGAGCCGCCCAGGGTGCGGAAGAGGGTGGCGGAGGAGCTGCCGACGCCCATGTCCTTCATCTCGACGCTGTTCTGCGCCACCAGCATGGTCGTCTGCATCAGGCAGCCCATGCCCATGCCGAGCACCGCCATGAAGAGACCGGAGGTGAAGCGGGTGGTCTCGGTGTCCATCGTGGACAGCAGGAACATCCCGACGGTGATCAGAAGACCGCCGACGATGGGGAAGATCTTGTACTTGCCGGTCGCGGTGGTGACCCGGCCCGCGACCAGCGAGACGACCAGCATGCCCAGCAGCATCGGGAGCAGCAGCAGCCCGGAGTTGGTGGCCGTGGCGCCCTGGACGGTCTGCTGGTAGAGCGGCAGGAAGGTGGTCGAGCCGAACATCACGAAACCGGTGAGGAAGCCGATCGTGGTGACCAGCGAGAAGTTGGCGTTCCGGAAGATGTGCAGCGGCAGGACGGGCTCGGCGACCCGCGTCTCGACGTAGAGGAACGCGGCGAGCGAGAGGATACCGACCGCCCCGAGCCCGATGATCTGGCCCGACCCCCAGGCGTACTCGTTGCCGCCCCAGGTGGTGATCAGCACGAGCGCGGTGATGCCCACGGTCAGCAGGGCGGCACCGGTGTAGTCGATCCGTCCCCCGGAGCGCTTCTTCGGCAGGTGGAGCACCGCGGTGATCGCCGCGAGGGCGATGGCACCGAGCGGGAGGTTGATGTAGAAGATCCAGCGCCAGCCGAGGTGGTCGGTCAGGGTGCCGCCGACCAGCGGGCCACCGATCATGGCCACGGCCATCACACCTGCCATGATGCCCTGGTAGCGGCCCCGCTCCCGGGGCGGCACCAGGTCACCGATGATCGCCATCACGCCGACCATCAGACCGCCCGCGCCCAGGCCCTGGATGGCCCGGAAGCCGATCAGCTCACCCATGCTCTGCGCCATACCGGACAGTGCCGAGCCGCCGAGGAAGATCGCGATGGAGGTGAGGAAGATGCCTTTACGGCCGTACATGTCGCCGAGCTTGCCCCAGATGGGGGTCGAGGCGGCGGTGGCCAGGGTGTACGCGGTCACCACCCAGGAGAGGTGGTCGAGGCCACCGAGCTCGCCGACGATGGTCGGCATCGCGGTGCCCACGATCATGTTGTCGAGCATCGCGAGCAGCATCGCGATCATCAGCGCGAATATGACCACACTGGTGCTGCGCTGCTTGGGCTCGGCCTTGGCCGGGGGCTGCTGGGCCTCCCGGGCGGCCTGAGCCGGTGCCGAAGCGGATGGCGCTTCGTCGTCTGATTGTTTACGGACCATGTTCTCCGTCTCCCCCTGGATGATGAGAGCCCTGACGCCCACTTACTTGCCGCCCGGCTAGTTCAGTACAGTAGAGAAGGTAAGGCGCCAACTAGCCGGGCGTCAAGTAAGTTACATTCGGCCTGGCCAGGCAGCCAACCACCAGTACAGGAGAGCACCATGGGCAGCACACCGCGGCGGGGCGACACCCGTCAGCGCATCCAGGACGTCGCCCTGGAACTCTTCGCCGAGCACGGTTACGAGAAGACGTCGCTGCGCGAGATCGCCGAGCAGCTCGAGGTCACCAAGGCGGCTCTCTACTACCACTTCAAGACCAAGGAGGACATCGTCCTCAGCCTGTTCCAGGACCTGGGCCGGCCGCTGGACGAGCTGATCGCCTGGGGCGAGCAGCAGCCGCGCACCCTGGAGACCAAGCAGGAGCTGCTGCGCCGCTACAGCGCGGCCCTGGACATCGGCGAGCCGCTGATGCGCTTCATGCAGGAGAACCAGGCGACGGTGCGCGAGCTGAGCATCGGCCAGATCTTCAAGAACCGGATGCTCGCGATGTCCGCCCTGGTCCGGGACCCCGAGGCGCCCCTGGTCGACCAGGTCCGGAGCGTCACCGCGCTGTTCAGCATGCATGCGCGGATGTTCGCGCTGCAGACGGTCGAGGGCGACCCCGAGGACAAGCGGAAGGCTGTCCTGGAAGTCGCCCTCGATCTGCTGAAGCAGGCGCATACGCCATCGGCCCACGGATGACGCATGGGTCAGGCGTGAGCGTCAGACCTTGACGCCCAGACCTTGACGCTCAGACCTTGACGCCGTGGTCGCGGAGGAACTTGAGCGGCTCGACGGCGGAGCCGTAGTTCGGCGTCGTACGGATCTCGAAGTGCAGGTGGGGGCCGGTCGAGTTGCCGGTGCTGCCGGACAGGCCGATCTGCTGGCCGGTGCTCACGGACTGCCCGATCCGGACGTCGATCCGGGACAGGTGGGCGTACTGCGAGTACGTCGCGTTGTCGTGCTTGATCACAATCGCGTTGCCGTACGCGGGGCCGTCACCGCCGCCGTTCGGACCCGCCTTGACGACCACACCGCCGTGCGCCGCGTGCACCGGGGTGCCGGTCGGCACGACGAAGTCCTGACCGCTGTGGTTGTGCGACCAGAGGTTGCCCGCCAGGCCGAAGGCGGCGCCTATCACGTACTTGTCGACCGGGGTCTCCCAGGCGTTGGCCTTCGGGGCGGGCGCCTTCGCGGCGGCCTGGCTGACGGACGGGGCGGAGGCGGCCGTGCCCGCCCCGACGGCGAACGCCGTGCCGGCGCCGAGCGCGAGCGAGGCCCCCAGCCCCATGGCGACCACGGCGGCGCGCCCCCTGGACACGGACGTAAGCGAGAAACGGCGGTTTGTGGCGCGCGGGGCCATGGGAAGTACCTCCAGAAGCGTCTTCGGAACGCCCCTTGTTATCCCGTTCTCGTTAATAGGCCAAGGTGTTCTTCTACTAAGTGAGTACGTAGCGAATTGCTTATGGGGAGCCGTATCCCGCACGGAATTCCCAGAAACTCCCATCACACCTCTGACCTGCGAGACCCCCTATTTTCCGTAGTAGAGCCGGGACGGCCTGTGTGGGATGTCACCTTCGCAGGGACTTTAGGATGTCCGGTTCGGGACCAAGGGCCTTACCCCGCTGTACGCTGTCGGCGGCCCGCTGCGGCCGGGGACACACAACTACCGGGGGGAAGGGACGTGGATCCCGCAACCATTGGCGCTCGCCTGGCGTCGAGCGTCGTCACGCCGCTCATCAAGAAGCTGTTCGTCAAGGAGGGGCCGGGCGCCGGGCTGGTCAATCAGCCGGTCCGCATTTCCTCCCTCATCTCGTTCCGGGGCGAGAAGCGCACCCTGACCGAGAAGGACCTGAACAAGCTCACCGCCGAACTCGTCGCGCAGGCCACCCGGCACGCGGGCCCCGGTGAGCGGCCTTGCCCCGCCGACGAGGACGAGCTCGTCGCCACGCATCTGGCGACCACCCTGTACGCGCTCGGCGACCTCGACATGAACGACGTCCAGGCGGTGCGGCTCGGCCACCGCGCGCTGGCCCGTGCGCTGATCGACGCCACCCTCGCCAAGGGCGACAAGCTGTTCCTCAGCCAGGGCGGCACACTGCTCTACCAGCGTCTGCTGGACACCGCCTGTCTCCATATCCTGCACTTCTTCACCCAGCGCTCGACCTTCGTCGCCCGCTCCCTCGTCGAGCAGAGCGGCCAGCTCAGCGAGCTGATCACCAAGATCGACCTCCTGATCGAGCGCATCCCCTCCCAATCCGCGCAGGACGCGGAGTTCGAGCGCCGGTACGCCGAGTACATGATCGGCAAGCACTCCACGCTGACGATCGTCGGGATCGACCTCAGCCACGCGGAGGCCACATGGCCGCTGGACGCGGCGTATCTCAGCCTGGAGGCGGTCTCGTCCGATGAGGAGCGTCCGCTGAGCGCGTTCGGACCGCTCGGAGACGAGACCCCCGCCGCCCCGCAGCACGCCGCCCTTCCCGCCGTCCTCCCCGCCGACCGGGCGCTCTCCGGCCATCAGCGGGTGCTGCTGCGCGGAATCGCGGGCTCCGGCAAGACCACGCTTGTGCAGTGGCTCGCCGTCTGCACCGCGCGGCAGGAATCGCCGCGCGGCCTGGAGCAGCTGATCGGCCGCGTCCCCTTCGTCCTCCCCCTGCGCACGATCGCCCGCCAGGAGTCGCTGCCCTCCCCGGCCTCCTTCCTGGGCTCCGTCCACAACCCCCTGGACGGCGCCCAGCCGCCGGGGTGGGCCGACCGCGTCCTGACCGCAGGCCGCGGGCTGCTGCTGATCGACGGCATCGACGAGATCCCCGAGCGCGACCGCGAGCGCACCCGGGCCTGGCTCGCCGACCTCCTCATCGCCTACCCGGACAACCTGTGGCTGGTCACCTCCCGCCCCTCGGCCGTCGCCGAGGACTGGCTGGGGGCGCAGGACTTCGCCGAGTTCACGCTGTCCCCGATGAGCCGCGAGGACATGGCGGCGTTCATCGACCGCTGGCACGAGGCGGCGCGCCAGACCTGCCGTACGGAGGAGGAACGGGCGGAGCTGAACGCGTATCAATCGGCCCTGCACACCGCCGTCCGCACCAAACAGGATCTGACCCGGCTCGCCACCAACCCCCTGATGTGCGGCCTGATCTGCGCCCTGCACCGCGCCCGCCGCGGCTATCTGCCGCCGGGCCGCAAGGCGCTGTACGACGCGGCGCTGTCCATGCTGCTGACGCGGCGCGACACCGAGCGCCACGTCTACGCGCCGGGTGACATCCAGTTGGACGAGGAGCCGCAGATCCAGCTCCTCCAGCGGCTCGCCTACTACCTGATCCGCAACGGCGAGGCCGAGCTGGACCGCGACCGCGCGGAACACCTCATCGAGGAGGCCCTCCCCTCGGTCCCCGCCGCCCGCGCCCTGGGCGACGCCCCCGCCATCCTGCGCCATCTGCTCCTGCGCAGCGGGCTGTTGCGCGAGCCCTCGGTGAGCACGGTGGACTTCGTCCACCGCACCTTCCAGGACTACCTGGGCGCGAAGGCGGCGGTGGAGGCGTGGGACATCGGCCTGCTGATCCGCAACGCGCATGACGCGCAGTGGGAGGACGTCATCCGTATGGCCGTCGCGCATGGGCGGCCGCGCGAGCGGGCGGAGCTGCTGCGCAAACTGCTGGAGGTGGCACGGCACGAGAACAGCGCCGAGTCGGCCCTTCGTCTGTTCCTGCTGGCCATGGCCTGCCTGGAGCACGCACCCGATCTGGACCCGGCGATACGGGACGAGGTCACGCGGAACGCGATGGAGTTCGTCCCGCCCTTGACCATCCCCCGAGCACGGGAGCTGGCCACGGTGGGCCCGCTGGTGCTGGAGCTTCTTCCGGGGCCGGAGGGGCTGACGGACGAGGTGGCGGAGTGCTGTGTGGTGACGGCCTCACGCATACCGGTGGACGCGGCGATCCCGTATCTGGCGAGGTTCGCCCAACACCCGGCGGTCGGGGTGCGTGCGCAACTGGCCTCGAGCTGGGGGCGATACGACACCGAGCGGTACTTCCATGAGGTGATCCGCCGCCTGGACCGGGACGACCTGTACTTCGTGGCCGAGACCATGGAGCATCTGCGGCTGCTCCTGGACACGGGTCCGCGTCCGTGGCTGATCCTGCGCGGGGATTTCACGGAGGACGAGATCAGGGACAACCTCAAGGGGGAGGAGGTGACCCGGCTGCGGCTGAACCGTAACGACGTGGTCGACGACCTCGGCGCCGCGATCGGCCACCTGGCGAACCTCGAAACGCTCTATCTGACCGGCTGCTTTGCGGCCCGCGACCTCTCCCCCCTGTCCGAACTCCCCCTCCACACCCTGGTCTACGAACCGCCGGGCCCCGGGGGCGGCGCCTTCTTCCCCAAGGGCCTGGGGGAGCTGACGGCCCTGGAACGGCTGAAGATCACCATCGGCCAGTCAGGTATCCACCCCCGGCACTTCCCACCCGGCATCACCTGGCTGGATCTGTATGTCAGGGCCGAGAGCCTGGACGCCACCTGGCTGGCCTTGGTGTTCTCCCGACTTCGTCATCTGAACGTCGCGTTCCTCCATGGCGCCGACCGCCCCATCGACCTGTCCCCGCTCGCCGCCCTCCCCGACCTGGAGACGGTCACGATCAACGCGGAGATCAGCGGTGCCGCATCGCTGCCCGGCGTCACGGTGACGGCGCCCGACAACGCGTTGGATCAGGATGCTTCCGAGACTCGGCTGAAGAGCCGGCCCGCGAGGTCGACCCCGGTGACCACGCCGTTGACGTCACGGGAGAAGTAACCGCGCTGCCCTCTGAGGCCGCCTTCAGTGACGATGTACTCGTCGCCGTCGCCGGGAAGGAAACCGATGGCCGCGGCCGGGTAGTCCGGGGGCATTTCCTCGTCCGATGCCTCGCGGATCTCCGGCTTGATCCCGACCGCCAAGGTGAGGCGGGTGCCCTCGGTGGCGATGTCGAGGTTCATGGCGTCGATCTCGTAGTGACCGACGACCTGTTGGGCCTGTCTCTGGTCGTACGGGAGAGGCTCCGCCGGCTTCTCGACGATGCCGAGGCAGTGCTCGAGTGCCCACCGTACGACGGACTGGTTGAAGGGGTAGCCGTCCGGACCGGCGTTGGCCAGGGAGACCACCGCGAAGTCGCGCTCGGGCACGATGAGCAGTTCGGCGAACTGGCCGTTGCCCGAGCCGCCGTGGCCGATCCCGTGGAGGCCGTCCAGGTCGTGCAGGAACCAGCAGATGCCGAAGCCGTCGCCGAGCGTGCTGGCGCGCAGCTCGATCGTCCGCTCCCGCATCCGGTGCAGCGCCGATGCGGGCACCACGCCCTCGCCGTCACCGAGTTGGAAGCGTGCCCAGCGCAGCAGATCGCTCACCGAGGAGGCGAGGCCGCCGCCGGGGTTGTCGCCGCGCGCCCCCTCCTTGAACGCTCCCCAGAGCCGGGCGGCCCGCAGTTCGCCGTCGCCGCCGCGGTTGTAGCCAACGGCGAACTTGCGGACCATCACCTCGGACAGGCCGTACACGGTGTCCGCAAGGCCCACCGGCTCCAGGACGAGTGAGGCCATGGCCTGCTCGAAGGGCAGGCCCGTGATCTTCTCGATGATCCGCCCGGCCAGGTTGTACCCGGCCTGGCTGTATGAGGCCCGGGCCCCGGGCGGTGCGATCAGCGGCAGCTGGGGCAGCTTCGCCACGAGCCCGGCCAGGGAGCGGTCGCCCTCACCGTCGTCGATCAAGTTCCAGTCCAGGCCCGCGGTGTGGTTGAGCAGGTTCAGGACGGTGATCTGCGCCGCGGCCTCCTCGTCGGCGAGCTTCAGCTCGGGGACGTAAGCCCGCACCGGCGCGTCCAGATCCACCTTCCCCTCGGCTACCAGGCGCATCAGCGCGGTCGCCGTGAAGGTCTTGGACACCGACGCCAGAGGGAACAGCGTCTTCTCGTCGACCGGCAGCGGGTTGCTGAGGCTCGTCACGCCGTGCGAGGCGTAGATCTCCTGGCCGTCCAGGAGCACCCCGACGGCGACACCAGGAACTCCCAGCTCCGTGGCGTGCGCCGCGACGAACTCCGACAGCTTCTCCTGCGACATGGCTCCCCTTCCAAGCACTTGAACTAAGTACGAGAGCGAGCGTAGGCGACTGATTGAACTAAGTGCAAGACTGGGCATGAACTAAGTGCAAGTAAGGTGGTGGCCATGGGGCGAGACACACTGACCGCAGACCGGATCATCCGTGCGGCCGTCGAACTGCTCGATGACGAGGGGCTGGACGGCCTCAACATGCGGAGCCTGGCGAAACGGCTCGGCTCGGCCGCCACGGCCGTCTACTGGCACATCAAGACCAAGGACGACCTCGTCCGACTCGCCAGCGACGCGATCTGGCATGAGGTTGAGCTGCCCGATCCCGACGCCACCGACTGGCGCACGGCCGCCACCGCCCATGCCTCAGGCATGCACGCGATGCTCACCCGGCACCCCTGGCTCGTCCAGGCATTCGGCAGCCACTTCCTGTACGGACCCGGCCAGGCCCGACACAGCGACCTCAGCCTCTCCATCTACGAAAAGGCGGGCTTTACCGCCGCCGACGCGGACCGGGCGGCCGCCACCGTGCTCACCTTCGTGCTCGGCAGCGCGCTTGGCCCTGCCGCACAGGTGTCGCTGAACCGCCGGCTGAACAAGGACGGCGCGGATGCCGAGCAGCTGATGGCCGACGCCATGACACATGCCCAGGAGACCGCCGGGCAATTCCCGCGCCTGCGCGAGCGCCTCGGCACCACGGCCGCCACGGAGTACGCCGCAGCGCCCGACAACACCTTCACGTTCGGCCTTCAGTCCATCCTGGACGGCTTCGAGGCACACCTCACCGCCGACCGCGCCAGTCGTCGCGAGTGACCGCCACGGGCAACACACCGTCCTCATCGCTCGCCGGAACCGCACCGAACTGGTACGGCCCCGGCGCACGATCTGCTGCAGCTTCTGCCTTCCAGATCGGTCAGTCTGCACACCCGCACAGGCTCGGCCACCACACCTCCAGCGGCGCGGAGCCGCCGGTCGCGCCGGGGCCGGTCGCCTCAGCCGCCGGCATCCTCGTCGTCGCGCTCACGGGCGCCCCCGTCGCGGTCGTCGTGGGTACGGCCGCACACAATCGCGAGGCTTTCATGCATGTATTGAAACGGCCCATCCAAAACGGCTAGGCTGACGCTATGGCCCGACCGAGGATGTTCGATGAGGAACGGGCCCTGGACGCGGCGATGCACACGTTCTGGGAGAAGGGCTACGAGTCCACTTCCACCCAGGACCTGTGCGAAGCCACAGGCCTGGGGCGGAGCAGCATCTACAACACATTCAAGAGCAAGCACGACCTGTTCCAGCGTGCGCTCGCCCACTACATCGACACCATGACCACCGCCCAGCTGGCCGTCCTGGAGGACACTCGGCACAGTGCCGCTGATCGCATCCGCGCCCTGTTCGCCATGGTCATCGACGGCGAGACCGAGCACCGGGCCGGCGGCCGCAGCCTGGGCTGCCTGACCGTGAACACCACGGTGGAACTGGCCGCACGCGACAGCCAGGCGGCGGGAATGCTGGAGCGCGACACGGCCCGCAGACTCACGGTGTTGCGCGCGGTGATCGAGGAGGGCCGCCGGGACGGCAGTATCACCTCCCGGCGGGACGCCGGGGCGCTGGCCCGCTTCATCAACGCGGCGATCGGCGGTATGCGCATCTCGAGCCAGGGCGGCGCCGACCGGACCGCGCTGGAGTCGATCGCCGAAGTCAGCCTCGACGCACTGACTCACTGACGCACTGGCCCGCTGCCCCGCTGACCCACGCTCCGCCCTGGGCGGAGCCGACCCGCGCCCCCGTTTTGAACTAATCAATACATAACCCCGGCCGCAATCCTTAAGGAGACCGAACCGTGCCCCGTGCCGTATACGTCCTGGCACTCGGCATCTTTGCCATGGTGACCAGCGAGTTCGTGGTCGCCGGACTGATGCCTCAGATGGCCGACGGGCTGAACGCCACCATCCCGCAGATCGGATACCTCATCACCGCGTTCGCGGTGGCCATGGCGGTCGGCGGGCCGTTCCTCACCATGGCGCTCATGAAACTCCCGCCGCGTACCGCCCTGATGGTGCTGTTCGTCATCTTCCTGGCGGGCAACGTCCTGGCGGCCACCGCGACCGGCTACTCCACGATGATGGCCGCGCGGATCATCACCGGGATCGCCTCCCAGGCCTTCTTCGGCGTGGGCATCTCGATGTGCGCCCAGATCACCCGCCCCGAGGTCCGCGGCCGCGCGATAGCGGTCGCGATGAACGGCCTCATGCTCGGCACCCTGCTCGGACTGCCCATCTCCACCCTGGTCGGCGAGCGGTTCGGCTGGCGCGCGGCATTCTGGACCATCACCGCCATCACCGTGATCGCCGCCGTGACGACCCTGTTCGGCGTACCCCGCATCGAGCGCGCCGAGGGCGGCGGCGGCTTCCGACAGGAGGTCGGCGTCTTCAAGAAGCCCAAGCTGTGGCTGGCGCTGTCCACCAGCACGCTGATCATCGGCGCCACTTTCTCCGCCTTCAGCTACTTCAACCCCATCCTCACCGACCTCACCGGCTTCTCCACCGACACCGTTCCCGTCCTGCTGATCGCCTACGGCGCCGCCACCGTCGTCGGCAACAACATCGTCGGCCGCTTCGCCGACCGCCACACCATCCCGGTCCTCGCCGTCGGCCTGATCCTCAACACCGTGTTCCTGACCGGCTTCGCCCTGTTCGCCGACCTGCCCGCACCGGCCGTCGTCTGCATGATGGGCGTCGGCCTGGTCGGCGTCACCATGAACCCGGCCATGGCGACCCGCGTCCAGCGCACCGGCAACGCCGGCCCACTGGTCAACACCGTCCACTCCTCCTTCATCACCCTCGGCATCATCCTCGGCTCCTCCATCGGCGCCGTCGTGATCGACACCTGGGGCCTGCGCGCCTCCCTCTGGCTCGGCGCGATCACGGCCCTGGTCGGCCTGGCCACCGTCCTACCCGACCTCGCCCGCCGTTCCACCCCCACAACGGGCCTCGCTTCCCCCTGCCCTGCCGAGCAGACAGAAAGCGGCGCTCTAGCCTCTCCGTTCTGACCGGGCCCGCTCGGCTTTCAGCAGGCGCTGGTAGTCCGTGAGCACGCGCAGCAGCGCGAAGCCGGTGCCGAGGGGGACGGTGCCGAGTTCGAGTTGGGGTTGGCGGGGGTCGCTGAGGTCGGCCCGTACGTCGGGGAGCCGTACGCCGTGGGCGGCGAACTCGTCGCGGAGGATCGCGGCGACCCGCTCGGCGGGGGTGGGGTTCATGCGGGGCTTTTCGTGTGCGCGGGCGGGACGTTGAACTCGAACCAGACCGCTTTGCCGGTACCTTCGGCCGGTTCGTCGATGGTCATGCCGCAGACGTCGGAGAGGGCCGTGACCAGGAAGAGGCCGCGCCCGTTGGTCTCATCGCTGGCGGCGCGGCGGGGCGAGGGGAGTTCGGGGCTGTCGTCGTGGATGGTCACCCGGACGCGGTCGTGCTGAACGGTGGCGGCCATCCGTACGTCGCCCTTGCCGTGCCGGTGGACGTTGGTCACTAACTCCGACGTGCAGAGGGCTGCCGCCTCGGCGAGTCGATCCAGTCCGGATGCGGTGAACACCCCGCGCACGAAGTCGCGGCACAAGCGGGGTGAGGAGGGGAGAGCGGGGGCGGAGAGGGTGTAGCGGTGCGGATGTTCCGGGTGTGCGTGTGCTCCCATGCGACGCCTCCGTGGCGCTCGTAGCTCAATACCCTGTGTGAGCAAGGCAACACCCAAGGTATGGCAGATCTCAGCAATGTTGCAACCGATCCGCGAAGATGATTGGACTGCCCCACCCGTGCGGGGCACACTGACACCGATTCCCCTGGAGGACCGGTCGTGGCGCTGCGAACGCTCATCACCGAACGGCAACGCCGACTTGGCGCAGAGCTGAAGAAGTTACGGCTTCAGGCAGGGCTGTCGATCGCCGACGGCGGCAAGCGGATCGGCATGGGCGCGCCGCACCTGAGCCACATCGAGGCTGGGCGGACTGCGATCCCAGCGGATCGCCTGCGCGATCTCGTCGACGCCTACGGGGGCAAGAATGAACCGTACGTTGACGAGCTTGTCAGCATGGCCGAGAGCAGCGGCAAGGGTTGGTGGTCGGCGTATCGGAAGTCCTTCCCGCAGTTCACGCTCGATCTAGCTGAGCTGGAGTCGCGGGCGACCCACCTGCAGAGCCACGAGACGCTGCTGGTCCCCGGGCTACTGCAGACCGAGTCGTACATGCGCGCCCTCTTCCGCAGCTCACTACCCGACGCGTCCGAGGACGACATCGAAACAGCGGTGCGCTTCCGGCTGGCGCGGCAGGAAATCCTCGCGTCCGCATCGGTCACCTTCCACGCGGTGATCCACGAGGCCGCTCTGCGCATCTCAGTAGGCGGTCCTCACGTCATGCGAGGGCAGCTCACTCATCTCATCCGAGCAGCGGGGCGTCCGGGCACGGACATCCAGATCCTGCCGTTCGAGAGTGGAGCGCGAGCCTGGTTCGGGACACCATTCCTGATCCTCGGGCCGGGCGTGCCCGGATTGGAGACGGTCGTTCTTGAGCACCCCGTGGAATCTTTGCGCCTGGACGACGACAAATCGATTGCCCACTACGGCAAAACGTTCGAAGGTCTGAGCAAGAGTGCGCTGCCAGCGGTGGTGACGGACGGATCCCCGGACCGTCACGAGAAGCGCGACTCATGGGGCCTGATCCAGCACATCCTGTACACCTACTAAGCGAAGGACGTCATGTCCGATCTCACCTGGCAGAAGTCCTCGTTCAGCGACGGCGCGGGGCCGAACTGCGTGGAGCTCGCCGCCACCCCTGACGGCATCCACATGCGCGAGAGCGATGAGCCGGAAGCGGTGATCCATACGACCCCCGCCGCGCTCGGCGTCCTCATACGTGCCATAAAGACCGGCCGCCTCGACCACACCCTCTGAGCGCAGGCCCGGATGCCAGGCGCGGGCATCGTCTCGCGCGCTTCGCGCGGTTGAGCAGCGGCGACGGGGGCCGGGGCGCAGGGCGCGTCGCCGGCCGGTGGGCCGGTGGAGGTGCGGCCCTCCTGGGTACCCCTCTCGAAAACGTTTGATCTGGCGCAACTAATACATCAAGCGATTTGGGGGCGCCCCACGGCAGGGCTGGCCGGAGGCAGAGCCCCGGAACTTAGCGAGCTCGCCCCGCATGCGGGGTGAGCTCGGCTCGTCGCCACCCCAAACCAATTATGCCTTTCAGTTCAGTCATTCGCCGCATACATCAGATAGTTTCGGTTAACTTCAATCAGGCGATCGAGTTCTGTTCTGGCGGCAACCAGCTGGTCTATGGCGAACGAAAGGCGATTTCGCTCCTGATCCATTACGGTCAAGGCTTGCTCAGCCCTTCCCTTGTTGGGCTCTGTCATGCAGGGAACCATCTGGGCGATGGTTCTACTGGACATTCCGGCGGCAAAGAACACCTGAATCAGCGCCACCCGATGGACGTGCTCATCGTTGTAGTACCGCTGACCGCTGGGAGACCTTGCGCTGACCAGCAAGCCCTGCTGCTCGTAATAGCGCAGCGACCGCCGACTCACTCCTGTCCGTGTGGATAGTTCACCGATCCGCATCTCAGCCTCTCGTTGTAAGTTGGGTCACACCGACTTGCCCATGACATCGATGTGAGCGTTTAGGTTACTCCTGCTGGCCAGGCCCGCAGCCAGGGCATCTGGCCACAGACCTCTCGCATTCATGAGCACCGAGAAGGAGAATTCCGTGATCAAGCTCGCCTTCATGATCAACCGTATCGATGGGATGACCTTCGAGGAATTCGTAGAGCATCACCGAAACCACCATGCCCCGCTATTCACCTCCATTCCGGAAGCGCGGCAGTACGTGAAGAAGTACACCGTCTCTCATCCGGTGCCCGCGGAAGGGTATCCGAGTCCCGCCTATGACGGCCTCACTGAAATCTGGTTCAGTGATTGGACGGATCACGACGCCTTCTTCGCGTCCAATAATTACAAGGAGTTGGTGAATCCGGACGAGAGCAAGTTCATCGACATGAATTCGGTGGCGGTAATGGTCACTGAGGAAAAGGTTGTCCTCTGACTTGATCTCCGCTTCGGACGAGGAACGTCGTGAGTTGGCACCTAGGCCCGAACCATTCACTCAGCCAGGAGCGGTGAGCGATGGCCGACCTCCACACCCTGATCGGCTGGGTGAGGTGCACTCCGATACGCGGTGGTGCGCACCGATTTGACCCGGTGCGCACCAAACATCGACCTCTAGGTTGTGAACTCCTGGAGCCCAGGACACGTTGCGGTCGGCGGTTTCATACGCGCCGTGAAGGCCGGTCGCCTCAATCGCACCCGCTGACCAGCGGCCACGCCTCCGACGGTTCACCGAGCCACACCCGGTGGCCCTCGGTCGTGACCGTCAGGCCGAAGTCGAACAGCTCCGGCCGCCCGGCCTCCTCCCACCAGGCGAGGGCCTCGGCGGTCTCGTCGGCCAGGTCGCGCGGACCCCACTGGTGCACCGCGCCATCCGCCGCGTACGCCCACGAGTCCCGGCTGCACCACCAGTGCCCGCCGTCCTGCGGCCAGTGCGCCACGTCCGCAAGCCGCAGGCCCGCCGCGAACTCGGCGTGCGGGTCGGCGAGCGCCGCGATGTCCAGATCGGCCTTGCTCTCGCGGCTTTCCTCCCACGCTTCCGTGGAGAAGACCGCATCAATACGGGGACGTGCGCGCTGACCCCGCACCACCATGAACGTCACCGCGCCCACGAACCGGCCCTCGGCGCAGCCGTCCGAGACGGTCAGCCGCACGAGTCCGTGCGAGCAGAACGCGGTCCGGAAGGGGGCCAGGATCAGCCCGCCGGGCCGCACCTGCTCAACCCACGGCCATGGGATCGACGTCACCGAGGCCGTCGCCACCAGCCGGTCGTACGGCGCGCCGCTCCGCCAGCCCCGCTCACCGTCCGCCTCCAACACCGTCACCCCGCCGTATCCGGCCCGGTGCAGCGCGGCCCGTGCGCCATGGGCCACATCCGGGTCGATGTCCAGCGTGGTCACCCGCCCGGCGCCTGCCCGCTCGGCCAACAGCGCCGCGTTGTACCCGGTGCCCGCCCCGATCTCCAGCACCCGATGCCCCGGCCGCAGGTCCAGTTCGGCGAGCATGGTCACCACGGCGGCCGGCGCCGAGATGGAGCTGGTGGGAACATCGCCGCCGGAAGGGGCTGGGACCCCATCGTCCACCTGGGTGGCAAGGGCCCGTGCGGGGTCGTACACCATGCGGGCCCACCGTTCCGGGTCCTCCTCTCGGCGGAGCGACCGGTATACGCCGCCGTCCACCACCCATACGGTGCTGGGGACGAACTCGTGCCGCGGGACGGCCTCGAACGCGCGCCGTACCCACGGCTCGGTGATGTCGAGCGCCTCGGCCACCCGCGCGTGGAGCCCTTCCAGATCGGTCACTTGCGGTGGGTCCCGCCGCCCGGCCTGGAGACATCCGGATGCTGTCCGTCCGAGTCCCGCGGGCTCGGCTGCTTCGGCTGCTTCGGCTGCTTCGGCTGCGGGTTCGGTGTGGGCGGCTTGCCATGCGTTCCCATGTCGGGCCCCCTCGCATCGTTGGTCAAGCGACCAGTGTGGGCTTCGCCTGTCGAGGGGCAGTAGAGCGCGTATGTCCCAACAGGGGGCAGATCGTGCCGCCATGCGCCTGCTCCCCGGCAGGGGCTGGCCGGAGGCGGCCTCCGGTACTTGCCCCTGACGCCAACGTCAGGTTTTAGCTTGGCCGGGCCGCTCGATTCCGCGCGGTGATGACGTCCGGTCAAGGAGTATCCACGTGTCCATAAGCAGTAGTGCCGAGCGTGCGGCCCAGGTTCTGTCCCGTCCGTTCACCGTGGGTGGGCTCACCGTGCGCAATCGGATCGCCATGGCGCCGATGACCCGCATGTTCTCGCCGGGCGGGGTGCCCAATGCCGATGTGGTGGCGTACTACGCGCGTCGCGCCGCCGCTGGGGTAGGGCTGATCATTACCGAGGGGACCTATGTCGATCACCCCTCGGCGGGGCTGAGCGACAGCGTGCCACGGTTCTACGGGGAGGACGCCCTGGCCGGGTGGGCCGAGGTCGTGAAGCAGGTGCATCTCGCGGGCGGGCGGATCGCGCCGCAGATCTGGCATGTGGGGGTTTCGCGGGAGGAGGGCGCCCCGCCCCACCCCGAGGCGCCCGTGCTGAGCCCGTCCGGTGTCGGGCTGGACGGCCGGCCGGTCGGGCAGGCGATGACGCAGGGCGACGTGGACGCGGTGATCGCCGCCTTCGCCGACGCGGCCGCCGCGGCCGAGCGGATCGGGTTCGATGGCGTCGAACTCCACGGGGCGCATGGGTACTTGATCGACCAGTTCCTGTGGGGCGCCACCAACCGACGCACCGACGCGTACGGCGGCGACCCGGCGTCCCGGGTCCGCTTCGCAGCCGAGCTGGTGGCGGCCTGCCGCAAGGCCGTCTCCGCCGAGTTCCCGATCATCTTCCGTACGTCCCAGTGGAAGCAGGACCACTACGACGTGCGGATGGCCGGGACCCCGCAGGAGCTGGAGGCGCTGCTCACCCCGCTGGTGGAGGCGGGGGTGGATGTCTTCCACTCCTCCACCCGGCGCTACTGGACGCCGGAGTTCGAGGGCTCGGACCTGAACCTCGCGGGCTGGACGAAGAAGCTCACCGGGAAGCCGACCATCACGGTCGGTTCGGTCGGCCTGAACCAGGACTTCCTGCCGACGTTCGTGCCCGGGACCGGCAGCGAGCGGGCCCAGGTGGCGGACATCGAGAATCTGCTGGACCGGCTGGAACGGGACGAATTCGATCTCGTGGCCATCGGGCGGGCCCTGCTCGCCGACCCCGAGTGGGCCGAGAAGGTGCTGACCGGGCGCACGGAGGCGCTGGTGCCGTACTCCAAGGAGCAGCTGGGCACGCTGCACTGAGCCGGAGGAGATGACCGGTTCAGCCCATGTGAATGGCCGGTTTCACACCTCGCTGAGAGGATTGACCCGGTTCGCTCCCCTGGGAACCACGGAGAACAAGGAGAGCCGGTCATGTCCAAACGACTGCATGTGGGCAACTTGAGCTATCAGACGACGACACAGGACCTGGCGACCCTGTTCGGGCAGTTCGGCGAGGTGCTGGACGCGACCGTGATCACCGACCGGGAGAGCGGCCGCTCGCGGGGGTTCGGGTTCGTGGAGATGGACGAGGCGGCCGCGGAGAAGGCGATGGCCCAGCTCGACGGCTGTGAGATGAACGGCAGGGCGGTGACGGTCACCGAGGCGAGGGCGGTCTCACGCGGCACGCGCTGAGAAACGGCACGTGTACGGAAGGCAAAAACGGAACGTGCCGTTCGCCACGTATCGCCGCTAGGACTTGCGGGTGGAGCAGTGTGCCGTGGTGGTATTGACTGATGCGATCCCCCACACGCATACCTTCACCGGAGTCTTCACACCCTCACACTGGTTCACCCGGCGTTCATTACCGGAACCCGTACGAGGAACTCGCCGAGCTGGCCGACCCGTACGATCCGGACGATCCCCTGGGCCTCGGCCTGACGTCGGACGATGACGACGACGCCGACCTCGGTGGGCGCAGAGACAAGCCGGCCGCCTCGGGCTCAGGGGACGACGGCGAGCGGTGGTCACCGCCCAACCACCGCCGCTCGTCCCGGCGTCGGCGCGGCCGCTTCCGGGCGGTGCCGCGCACCGCGAAGGCGGTGATCGGGCTGGTCGTGCTGGCGCTGCTGCTGGTGCTGGCCGACCGCTGCGCGGTGATGTACGCCGAGCGCAAGGCCGAGCAGGAGCTCCAGAAGAAGCTGAATCTGGCCACGGCGCCGAACGTGACCATCCACGGCTTCCCGTTCCTCACCCAGGTGCTGGGGAAGGACCTCCAGCAGGTCGACATCGCCGTGCCGGATGTGGCGGCCGACCGGGTCTCGCTCGCCGAAGTGCGCGCCCAGGCCCAGGACATCCGGATCGTGGGGGATCTGCCCAGCTCCTTCAGGGGCGCGACGGTGGGCCGGATGAAGGGCGATGTACTGCTGTCCTTCGAGGACCTCAGCCGTGAACTGGGCGCCTCCCAGGTGCGGTTCCAGGCTCTGGGGCCCAGCTCGGTGCGCGCGGACGGGAAGCTGCCGGTCGCGGGCCGGCAGGTGTCGCTGCACGCCCAGGCACATATCCGGCGCCAGGGAGACCGTGGGATCTCCACCAGCGTCACCGATATGCGGCTGGACATCCCCGGGATCGCCACCTACCGGCCCGGCCCCGAGCCGCGCCCCGGGCTGTATCTGCACAAGAAGGCGGCCAAGCAGATCAGCGAGGACTCCGAGAAGGCGCAGGCGCTGCTGTCGATCCCGTCGGTGGCGGAGAAGCTCGGGGTGTCACCGACGGAGGCGGGGCAGGCGCTGAACGACGAGCGAAAGCTGGACGAGATCACGGGCTCGCCGCGATTCGTCCCCGCGCTGCTCGCGGTCAACCTCGTCCAGGCGGCCAATGACCATCCCCAGCTGGCCAGGAAGCTCGGCATCGACCCGACGGTCGCCGCCGCGCTGGCGCGGATGAAGGTGCCGGAGCTGACGAACAAGCTGGAGCTCTCCTTCCAGCTGCCCGAAAAGGCCAAGGGCATCCGGTTGGCGAACATCGGTGTCTCCCCGGAGGGGATTCGGGCAGATCTGGCCGGTGCGGGGCTGAATTTCGGAAAAACCCGCTAGATCTGTCGGGACCGCTGACGAATTCGGCTTTACGAAAGGGGCTGGTGGCGTGCGCCACCAGCCCCTTTCGCATGCCCACGCAACCCCCTGCGCAGCCCCCTGCGCAGGCGCTTCGCGCGAGACGCGGCAGGCCACCGCGCGGTTCCACCTCCCGCGTAAAAATTCCTTGAGACCGTTCTGGGCAAACGCACAGCTCAGTCCGATCTCCCTCACGGATAGCGCTCCTAATGTCTTCCGTGTCGAAGCCGAACGGCTCCGGCAAAGGAAAAGAAACCGAATTCCGAAAGGCACCATCATGAGCTTCCACAAGATCGTCCCGGTCAAGCCCGCCCGCAAGGCCGAGCCGAAGAAGAAGCACCACGCCCCGAAGCCGGCCCCGAAGAAGGCGCCGAAGAAGCCCCACCGCCGCCCCATCGGCGGCTGACCCACACACCTCGAGAGGCGGGTCCGCGGCAGCGCGCCGCGGGCCCGCCTCGGCCATGTCCGGAGCCGAGCGGGAGAGACCGACCGTGATCCCATACGAAGACCCGCCCACCATGCAGCTGCGCGCGCTCGGGACCGACCCGGCCACCGGTCTGGGACGGCATCGGCGCCCCGGGCGGCCACGTCCTTACGGCCGTCATCAGCCGAAG